>JANMBS010000461.1:0-4826 GCA_031360525.1 Thermomicrobiales bacterium | reverse complement strand
GGACGCCTGACCAGCGCCAATCGTCGATCGTCAGTCGTGCGGCGACGAACGTCTCCGTTTCCGAGAGGGCATCGACGTCGCCCTCCTGTCGATATCCGGGCACCTGGGTCGCCGCGACCCAGCCTGCGCTGTACTGGCCGCGGACCACCTCCGTTGCCGGGTCCAGGCGATGCGTCCCGATGGCGCGCAGGACCTTGACCTTCTCGTCGCGCAACGCGTCCGCCTCGAATGTGGCGGGCGGCTCCATCGCGACCAGGCTCACGAGCTGGAGCAGGTGGTTCTGGAGCACGTCGCGCGAGGCGCCGGTCTCCTCGTAGAACGCTCCGCGATTCTCGATCCCGATCGATTCGGCCACGGTGATCTGGACGTGGTCGACGTAGCGCCGGTTCCAGAGAGGCTCGAAGATACCGTTCCCGAAGCGGAAGACCAGGAGGTTGCGGACCGTCTCCTTGCCTAGGTAGTGGTCGATGCGATAGACCTGCGACTCGCGGAAGACCTTGCCGACCTCGCGGTTGAGCCGCTTCGCGGATTCCAGGTCGTGCCCGAACGGCTTCTCGATGACGACCCGCCGCCAGCCCCCGTCGTGATGCTCGTGGTCCAGACCGACCCGGCCGAGCTGGGCCACGATCGCGGCGAACTGTGAGGGCTGGGTGGCCAGGTAGTAGAGGTGGTTGCCGCGCGTGCCGTGTTCCGTGTCGATGTCCTCGAGACTCTTGGCCAGGGTGTCGAAGCCCGCGGGATCGTCGAAGTCGAGGCGCTCGTAGCGGATGGTCTGGGCGAACGAGCGCCAGGCGTCCTTGTCGAGCGGCAGGACGCGGCTGAATTGCTCGAGCGACTTGTGGATCTCGGCCCGAAACGCCTCGTCGTCGTATTCGCGCCGGCCGACTGCGAGGAGCACGAACTCGTGCGGCAGCAGGTTGGTCCGCCACAGGTGGTAGAGGGCCGGGATGACCTTGCGATGGGCGAGGTCGCCGGTCGCCCCGAGCAGGACCAGGATCGCCGGGTCGGGGACGCGCTCGAGGCGAAGGCCCTCGCGCAGGACGTTGGTGGCGGGCTTCGCGCGCGAGGCGCGCTTGCCCTCGCGCGCCAGCCGCACATCCTTGATCGTCAGCGGCTCGTCCTTGAGCCGCGGCGCCGGCCGGGCCGGGATCGGCTGGTCCGCCGGCGCGTCGACCGGGGCAGGGTCCTTCGTCTTGACCTTGGTCCGCCGTGTCGTGGCCACGATCCGGCCGCTACTCGGTCTTGACTTCGTGGCCGCCGAACTCGTTGCGGAGCGCGGCGAGCACCTTGGCGCCGTAGGAATCGTCCTGGCGTGAGCGGAAGCGGGTCAGCAGCGAGAGCGTGATGACCGGGGCCGGGACGTCGTGGTCGATCGCCTCCTGGACCGTCCAGCGTCCCTCGCCGGAATCAGCGACGTAGCCCTTGATGTGCTCGAGGTCGGCGCCGTTCGCCTTGAACGCCCGCGCGGCGAGCTCGAGCAGCCACGACCGGACGACGGAGCCCTGCATCCACAGGTCCGAGATCGCCGCCAGGTCGAGCTCGTAGTCGCCCGCGTGCATGATCTCGAAGCCCTCGGCATACGCCTGCATCAACCCATACTCGATGCCGTTGTGGACCATCTTCACGTAGTGGCCGGCGCCCGGACCGCCGACGTGCAGGAAGCCGCCGGGAGGTGCCAGGGAGGTGAAGATCGGGACGAGCGGCTCGACCGCCGCCGCGTCACCCCCGACCATCAGGCAGTAGCCGACCTGGAGGCCCCAGATCCCGCCCGAGGTCCCGGCATCGATGTAGTTGATGCCCTTGGCCGTGAGATCGGCGTGTCGGCGGATATCGTCGTGGAAGTTCGTGTTGCCGCCATCGATGATGGTGTCGCCCGGCTCGAGGTGCTCGAGCAGCTCGGCGATCTGAGCCTCGGTCGCATCGCCCGCCGGGACCATCACCCAGACCGTCCGCGGCTTCGCCAGCATCTTGACGAGCTCCTCGATCGAAAACGACGGCTTGGCGCCCTCGCCGGCGATCTCCTTCGTCTTCTCCGGGGTGCGGTTGTAGACGACGATCTCGTGCTCGTCGCGGATGAGCCGGCGGACCATGTTGGCCCCCATCCGGCCGAGACCGATGAACCCGAGTTGCATCGCGATCAGGCCTCCGTGGACAGGGCTGCGACGAGCGCGCGTTCGAGAGCGGCCAACCCGGCATCCGGGTCTGCGCCGAGGTGGACACGCAGGATCGGCAGATCGTGCGATTCGATGGCGGCGAAGTCGCCCGCAGCCTGGGCGTCGATCAGCTGGCCGAAGGTGTACGGCCAACCTGGGATCTCGACGTCGGCCGGGTGGTCGGCGGTCAGCTGAAGGAACCAGCCGATCGGTGCGCCGCCCTTGTGGAGCTGGCCGGTGGAGTGCAGGAAGCGCGGGCCATAGCCGGCAGTGGTCGCGCGCTGCGTCCGGTCGCGGAGCAGGGTCCGGATCCGGGCGAAGGCCTCGTCGCGCGCCGCCGTGGGGGCGATGAACGCCTGGAGGCTGAGGTACGCGTCGGGGCGCCGGCGGGCGAGGTGTCGGGCCAATTCGCCAGTGATGTCGCCGCCGCCCGAGGTGAGCCTGAGCGCCGCGTCGCCGTAGAGACTGAGTCCGTCGCCGCTGGCGATCGGCTCGGCGGTGCCGGCCCCGTCCGTGGAGCGGCGCTCGCGGTCGCGGCCGGTCGCTTCGAGCAGGTCGCGGGTCAGCTGCTTGGCCTCCTCCACGTTCGGCTGGTCGAACGGGTCGATGCCGAGGACGACCCCGGCGATCGCGACGGCGACCTCCCAGCGCACGAACTCGGCCCCCAGGTCGATCGGGTCGGCCATCTCGATCCGGATGACCGGGTGGCCGGCGGCCTCGAGCGCATCGGCCAGGCTGTCGCGTGTCCCGCCGTCCGCCCCGGCAAGCGAGAGCCGGACGAACGCCCGGTCCGGGCCGTAGGCGCCGACGGCACCGAGCGGTTCAGCGTCGACCGGCACGATCCCGACGCCGTGCTTGCCCGTGCTCTCGGCGATGAGTTGCTCGGCCCACGCCCCGAATCCGCCGATCTCGTCATCGGGCAGGAAGGTCAGCTTGTCGCGGCCGGCCTTGGCCAGCGTCCCGATGGCGAGCCCCAGCGACAGCCCGGGGTTGACACCCGCATCAGGCTCGCGGCAGGCCCCGAGCATGGCCGCCGCCGAGGCCAGCAGCGCATCGAGGTCGATCCCGATGAGCGACGCGGGGACGAGTCCGACATAGGTCAGCGCGGAATAGCGACCGCCGATCTCCGGCGGGTTGAGGAAGATCTCGCGGAAGTCGTCGGCGTGCTCGATGTGGCGCACGCTGTCCGGGTCGGTGATGGCCGCGAAGTAGGCGCCGGGGTGCTCGTAGCGGTTATGGGGGACCGCCTGGAGGCCCTTCTCGGCGCGGTCCCAGGCGTAGGCCTGGAAGGCGTTCGGTTCGGTCGTCGTCCCGGACTTGGTCGCGACGATCACGAGCGTCCGGAGCGGGTCGAGGTCGTCGAGGGTGGCCGAGACGTAGGCCGGGTCGGTCGAATCCAGGATGCGCAGTGCCAGGTAGCCTTCGGTCGAGCCGAATGTCCGGTGCAGGACGTCGGGGGCGAGGCTGCTGCCGCCCATCCCCGCGACGACCGCGGTCCCGTAGCCCTCCTCGACGACCGCATCACCGAATGCTTCGAGACCGGCCGTCCTGTCGGCGAAATGCGCCGGGGCCTCGAGCCAGCCCAGCCGCCCGGCGATCCCCTCGCCGACGCGCTCATCGGCGGTCCACAGCGCCACGTCGCCGGCGAACAGGCGGGTCGCCCAGTCCTCAACGCCGGCGCGTTCGACCGCAGCGAGGTAGGCGTCCGCGCCATCGCCGAGGGAGAGGCGGGGTGGGGCCAGCGTGGTCGAGGCGGGGTCGGTCATGAGGGCACTCCGAGGATGGGTGCCCAATGGTACGCCGCGAGCGACGCGGCGCGAGTCAGTCGCTGCGAGTGGTCAGGCGGGGACCCCGCTCGGGCTCGACCTAAAGCGGAAGTACGTCCACAGACCGCCGGTCGTCAGCATGAAGGTCGCGAGGACCGCCAGCACGGCCTGGACGTTCGTCTGCTGGAGAGCAGACAGGTACGAATGATCCTGGTTGAGCAGGAGCTGCCACCACAGGAATGTCACGGTCCCGAAGACCAGCGCCCATGCGATAGATGCCGTTGTCCATCGCACTCGTACCTCGGTCAGGTGCCGATGTAGGCCGCGAGGTGCTCGCCGGTTAGGGTCGAGCGGGCGGCGACGAGGTCGGCGGGCGTGCCCTCGAAGACGACCCGGCCGCCGTCGTGTCCGGCGCCCGGGCCGAGATCGATGATCCAGTCGGCGTGCGCCATCACGGCGAGGTGGTGCTCGATGACGATGACCGTCTTGCCGGAGTCGACGAGCCGGTCCAGCAGGTTGAGCAGATTCTCGACGTCGGCAAGATGAAGGCCGGAGGTCGGTTCGTCGAGCACGTAGATCCCACCGTCCGTGGCCATCTGGATGGCCAGCTTGAGCCGCTGCCGTTCGCCACCGGACAGCGTGGTGAGGGGCTGGCCGAGGCGCAGGTACCCGAGCCCGACGTCGGCCATCCGGCTCAGCACCGTGCGCGCCGCGGGGGTCTTCGCCTCGCCGCTGCCAAGGAACTCCAGCGCCTCGCTCACGGACATGGCGAGCACCTCGCTGATGTCCCGCCCGGCGAGCTTGTGTTCCAGCACGTTGGCCTGGAACCGCTTGCCCACGCACTCCTCGCAGACGGTGGCGACCGTGTCCATGATGCCCAGGTCGGTGTAGATCATGCCGTTGCCGT
>JANMBS010000406.1:0-2527 GCA_031360525.1 Thermomicrobiales bacterium | reverse complement strand
GCTTCGCGACGGTCTTCGTCGCCTCGGCCGTCGCGTTCGCTCTCGTCATCCAGGGCTTCTACCAGCCCCAGCCGCTGTTCCGGAGGGCCCGTTTCGCGGACGAGATCCTGGGCGGCATCCTCGGCCTCGTCCAGGCGGCGCTCATCCTCGGCATCGTGGTCATCATCCTCGACTCGTTCTTCCGCATCCCGGGCATCCCGCCCGATGCCGACGAACTGCCGTTCCTGCGCAACATCTGGACCGCGCTCGACTCCTCCCAGATCGTCGAGTCCTTCCGCGAGACGCTCATCCCGTCCTTCTTCATGCTGACCGGGCTGTTCATCCCGGACCGCATCGAGGCGATGTACCCGTCGGCCTGAGCGTCGTCGACCGGGCCCTCCTGGAGGGTCCCACCGCTGAAGCCGCCCGCGCGCTGATCGGGGCGCGCCTGGTCCGCGACGACGCAACGGGGCGTCGCGTCGGCAGGATCGTCGAAGTCGAGGCCTACATCGGCCTCGACGATCGTGCCTCGCACGCCCGCTTCGGCGAGACCACCCGCAACCGGGTGATGTTCGGGCAAGCCGGCCGGGCCTACGTGTACCTTGTCTACGGGATGTACGACTGCCTCAACGTTGTGACCGAACCAGACGGCATGCCTGCCGCCGTGTTGGTGCGCGCCATCGAGCCGCTCGAAGGCGTCGAGGCGATGCGGATCGACCGCATCGTCCGAGCGACCGCCCGGCGGCGGAGCGTGACGGGCGATCGCGCGGTCGCGGCCGCCGAACGGCTCGCGCGCCTGCCGCGCGAGCGATTGGCCAGCGGGCCGGGCCTGGTCGCCGCGGCGTTCGGCCTCGAGACCGGATGGACCGGGGTCGACATGTGCGACCCCGCGTCGCCACTCCGGCTCGAGGCGGCGCCGGCGAACGAGGCGCCACCCGAGGTGATCGCCACGCCGCGGATCGGGATCGACTACGCCGGCCCACCGTGGGTCGCCCGGCCCTGGCGCTTCGTCGAGCGGGGTCACCCGTCGGTCTCCGGTCCGGCGGCCCTGCGCTGACCGGACCCACATCGATGGACCACCGCTCGATCGAGCTGCTCGAGTTTCCGAACATCCGGGCTCGGCTCGCGGCCACGACCTCGTTCGGACCGTCGCGCCGGTTGGCAGATGCCCTCGAACCGTCGAACGACTCGGTCATCGTTGCCCGAAGCCTCGATGAGACCGACCAGGCCCGAGCCCTGCTCGAGGAACGGCCCGGTCTCGGGATCGGCGCCGCCCACGACATCGGTCCAGCGATCGAGCGAGCGGCCCGCGGGGGTCGGCTGGAGCCGGCCCAGTTCCTCGAGATCGCGACCACGCTCGACGCGACGGCCCGCCTCGCGACGTTGCTCGCGGACGAACGGCGGCCACTCCTGCGCGAGCTCGGGCGGGAGCTGCACGCGCTGCCCGCCCTGCGCTCGACGCTGGCCCGCAGCTTCGACCCGGTCGGGGAGCTGCTCGACACCGCCTCACCCCGGCTCGGTGGGCTGCGGTCGGCGGTCCGGGTCGCCTACGACCGGTTGCGCCGGCGGCTCGACGCGCTGGTCGGCTCGGAGCTGGGCAACGCCCTCCAGGAGCCCATCATCACGCTGCGCAACGGCCGCTACGTCGTGCCGGTCAAGTCGGAGGCCCGCTCGCGGGTCAAGGGCATCGTCCACGACGCTTCGGGGAGCGGCCAGACGCTGTTCATCGAGCCGCTCGTCGCCGTCGAGCTGGGCAACGCCTGGCGAGAGGCACAGGTCGCCGAGGCCGAGGAGATCGCACGCATCCTCGACGAGCTGTCGGCGTTCGTGGCGTCCAACGCGGACGCGCTGCGCGAGACGCTCGAGGCCCTCGCCCAGTTCGATTTCTGGGCGGCCAAGGCGTCGCTCGCCGCGGAGATGCGCGCCAGCCGCGCCGAGACCACCGAGCGTACCGAGGCGATCTTGCTGTCGGCCCGCCACCCCGGACTGTCCGGCACGGTCATCCCGATCGACATCCGGCTCGGCGACGGCTACACGGCGCTTGTCGTGACCGGCCCGAACACCGGCGGCAAGACCGTCACATTGCGGACGCTCGGCCTGCTGAGCCTGATGCACCAGGCCGGCCTCCACGTGCCGGCCGAACCCGGCAGTCGGCTGCCGATCTGGCACGACGTCTTCGCCGACATCGGCGACGAGCAGTCGATCGCCCAGTCGCTGTCGACGTTCTCGGGCCACATGCGCTCGATCATCCGGATCGTCGAGGCGGCTGGGCCGGGCACGCTCGTCCTGCTCGACGAGCTGGGCGCAGGGACGGACCCGACCGAGGGGTCGGCGCTGGCCCAGGCCCTCCTCGACCACTTCATCCGGGCGGGCGCCCTGGTCGCGGCGACGACCCACTATGCGGAGCTCAAGGCGTAGGCCCACACGACGCCCGAGGCGCGCAACGCCGCGGTCGAGTTCGACCTCGAGACGCTGTCGCCCACCTATCGCCTGACCATCGGGCTGCCCGGCGGCAGCCAGGCCTTCGCCATCGCCGAGGGGGGGGGGG
>JANMBS010000309.1:0-4407 GCA_031360525.1 Thermomicrobiales bacterium | reverse complement strand
CTGCGCGCCGAGCGCCTCGACCGTGCGTACGGTGTCGGCCAGCGACTCCCCTTTCGAGACCGACGAGCTCGCCGCGGCGATGTTCACGACGTCAGCCGATAGGTTCTTCGCTGCCACTTCGAACGAGACGCGCGTCCGGGTCGAGGCCTCGTAAAAGAGGATCGTCACCTGCCGGCCGCGGAGCGCAGGGACCTTGGCGATGGGACGGGCCAGGACCTCGCGCATGGCGTCGGTCGTGCGCATCACGAGATCGATCTCGGCGGCCGACAGCCCGTCCACATCGAGCAGGTGGCGATGGCGCCAGGCGACAGCCTGGCTCTCGGGCGCCGCGTCGACCGATGGGACGGCGGCAGCGACGCCGGCGTCCTGGTCGACCACGAGGCTCACCCGACAGGCTCGGCCGCAGGCTCGGGGACGAGCCGCTCGATCTCGACCCCGTCTTCGTCATCGATCTCCTCGAGATGGACCCTGACGAGCTCTTCGCGTGAGGTCGGTACGTTCTTGCCGACATGGTCGGCCCGGATCGGGAGTTCGCGGTGGCCCCGATCGACGAGCACGGCCAGCCGGATCGCCTGCGGCCGCCCGAAATCGACGAGCGCGTCCATCGCCGCCCGAATCGTCCGCCCGGTGTACAGGACGTCGTCGACGAGGATGATCGTCTTGCCGTCGATCCCCGATGGCAGCTCGGTGCCCTTGACGACCGGCTGCTGGGCGACCATCGACAGGTCGTCGCGATAGAACGTGATGTCGAGCGCCCCGACGGGGATCTCGATGCCCTCGTTCTCGGCGATGGCAGTGGCGATCCGACGGGCGAGCGGCACGCCACGGCGCTGGATCCCGATGAGCAGGAGGCCCTCGGTGCCGGCCTGCTTCTCGACGATCTCGTGGGACAGCCGGATCGTCGCTCGGCGGATCTCGTCCGCGGTCATGATCTGACGGCCGCTCATCGCTCCTTCCTGGGCCTCACCGGGCCTCCCTGGCGGCCTCGCTGGGCCGTTGCTGAAGGGATGAGCCAAGGATACCGCGCCGGAGTCAGTAGACGTAGACCGTCACCTGGGTCGTTCCGGCCCACGACGGGCAGCCGCAGATGGCGAAGAAGTCAGGACGATACAGGTCGACGACGCGGCTCTTCTTCTGCGGGCCGTAGTCGTTCACGACCCTGACGATGCACCCGCCCTTCCCGCAGATCTTGACGATCGTGCCGCGTGGCAACCGCATCGCGGTCGTCCCATTGTCGTAGAACGTCGCGCCACCGGACAACGAATATCTGGGTCTGCCGGGGAGGGGCGCCGACAGGGCGCCCTTGCGCACCGACGAGGCCCCCGTCCTGGGCTGCTGGGTCGTTGGGCGGTTCGCGGCGACGTCGGCCACCAGCCCTCCGGGCTCGAGGATCCGTGTCTGGGCGTCGATCGTCCCGGCCGAGACGTGGGCGGCGTCGAGGGGCGCGATCGACGGCACGGAGCCCGGAGCCTTCGCGAGGATCGAGAGTTGCTGGAATGCGCTGGCGGGAACCGCTTCCATCGGGCTGGGAGCCCGCGAACCCACGAGACCCGGAAGCGCGACCAGGGCGAGGGCCGCGGTGAGCACCGACCCTACGACCAACCTGTTGGGTCGCACGAGACCCAGACCATACGACCTCTTGCGCTCGATTGCACGTGCGGAACAGCGCGACGTCCCTAGTGGATGACCACCACGTTCTCGACCGGACCGCTCTCGACCGCACCGACCGCATCGTCGCTCCAGGCGACCACCTGGACGCGGCTGCCTTCGCCATCCTGACCCGGCGGGGTGGCCCAGGCCAGGCGCCCATCGGCGATCGAGAAGCCCGGCAGCGCCGGCGTGTCGTGCGGTGCCCCATGCGGACGCTGGAGTTCGCCCGTCACCGGATCGAGCTGGAGGAGGCTGAGCCGGCCGATGGCTGGGTCGCTCGCGTCGGCGAGCCAGACGGCGAGCCACGAGCCGGTCTCATCCCAACGAACGTCGAACTCGGCGAACGCCCCGCCCGCGACGACATCCGTTGGCTTCCCACTGGTGTCCACGCCGGAGCCATCCGTGAAGCCACGCAGGACGAGCGAGCCCTCGGCCGTGACCGGGGTCATCCCGTCGGGGCCGACCTTCACGGTTCCATCCCAGGTGACTGCCCAGTGGTCGGTCGGATCGACGGACGGCCGCCAAGTGTCCCCCTCGATGGCTTTCTCGGCGCCGCTCGCCGGGTCGATGAAGAACGACTTGGCGGTGACTGCGCCGCCCTCGGCGCCTGCCGCGATGCGACTGCCGATGAGTCGGTCTCCAGCCCACGAGGCGAAGACGCTGGCGTGGTCGTTCGTGACCACGTGGGCCTCCTGGTCGCCGACGCGCCAGACGTAGATGTCCGGCCCGACCGAGCCATCCGAAGGCCGGGCGGTGAAAGCGAACCAGGCACCGTTCGGCGAATAGGCAGCCGACAGGCCGACGACCTTGACGTGGGACGCGATGGCAAGATTCGCGGACACGGTCGGTTCGGGCGTCAGGACCGGCGTCGGTTCGGGTGTCGCCTCGGGAGGCGCGGACGGGGCTGAGCTCGGCTCGGTCGAAGCGGACTCGGACGGCGTCGGCTCGCCGCTTGCCCGGGCGGTGGCGGACTCAGAGGCCGCCGGTGTGTCGGTCGGTTGGGGCGTGAGGGTCGGCTGGGGCGTGAGGGTCGGCGCTTCCGTGGCCGGCGGCGTGGGCGACGGCGTTGACTGGGGCGTCGACGTCGGGCGCGGCGTGGGCAGGGCGATGACGACCACAGCGTCGCTGCCGGCTGCATCGGTCCCGACGACGACAGCCTGCCCGTTGACCGGCGACTGTGAGATCGACTTGGGCCGGATGGACAGATCGACCTGCTTGGAATCGCGGTCGTTGACCGGTTCGCAATCGGGTTGGCGGTCGGGGGGACAGACCTTGTCGATCTTGGTCGAGCTGTAGGCGAGTCCGCCGCTCGACGACGTCCCCAGCCACTCGACAGAACCCGCCCCGACAGCCATCGGTGTGGCACCGGGGATCCTCGATGTCGGAACGACCGCGATCGGCGCTGTGCTGCCGGCTGGGGCTGTACCCGGCTCGCTGATGAACCCGCCCGCCAGGACGGTCGCCCCGATGAGGACCGCGATGACCGCCACGCCCGACAGGGCGCTTAGCGGGATCGCGCGACGGCGGGCAGAGCCGACGCGCCGCGAGCCGCCGCGTGACGCCGACTCGCGCTCGATGGCGGCCGATGTTCGTGCCCACAGGTCGCGTGGCGGCACCGGCTGACGTTCGCGCATGGCGCGCAGGGCGAGGCGATCCACATCGTAGGCGACCGCCACCGGGCGGCACGCCTCACAACTCCCAAGGTGCGCCTCCAGCCAGGCCGCCTCGATGGGATCGAGCTCGAAGTCGACACGCGTCGCAGCCAGGGTCTTGGCGCGGTCGTGCGTGGCAGCCGACTGGCCGACGCGCCGCCGGAGGCGATGGACCCGGCTCATCGGTGGCCCTCGGCCGAATGGGACGTGGTCCCCTTCGCCTCGGCCTCGGCCTCGGCGGCGCGTTCAGCCGCAAGAGCCTGGCGGAGGCTCTCGCGGGCGCGGGTGAGTAGAGCTCGGGCGGCCACGTGGCTGACTCCCAGGGCCGCGGCCAGCTCGATACCGGTCAGGTCATGGAGTTCGGCCAGCAGCAGGGCGGCGCGCTGCCGTTCGGGGATACGGGCGAGGGCGCGCTGCATGTCGCCCGACAAGTGCGCGTCCATGACGAGACGCTCGGCCGACGGCGCGGAACCGTGCGATTCACCGGTCCACGGGAAGAACCGGATGATCTTGCGCCGGCGGATCTCATCGAGAGCCACGCGGTGGGCGATCTGATAGAGCCAGGCACGGGCGTTCTCTGGCTTCTCGAGGGTCTCGTAATTCTTGTACGCCTTGATGAACGCGTCCTGGGTCAGGTCCGCGGCGAGTTCCGGCTCGCGGAGCATCCGCAGGAGGTAGGCGTAGATCTCGCTGTGGTGCTTGGCGAAGAGCGTCTCGACGAAGATCCCGGCTTCTTCGTGATCCCAAATCATGCTCATCGCGGCGGCTCGTGATCCGAGCGCGGCGGGGCCGCCAAGCGGTCCGCGGATGTCAGCGAGAGCGGGATCGGCGACCACAGGTCCTCCGAGCGGGATGTGCCACGGAGCGCGGTCATCTAGCTGCGCCCCTCGTCGGCCAAAAGACGACGGGCAACTCCCCCATGTGACGCATCAGCCCGTGCCGTCCAGGCCACGCTCGGCACGGCCGAGGAGCTCCTCGACGGCATCCTCCGGCGAGACGGGATTCACGGGCAGGCCGGTCCCGAGTTCGAGGCCGGCGATCTCGCGCAGGCGCGGGTGGATCTCCCAGTGCCAGTGGTAGGTGGCATCGACCTGTTCGCGCAACG
>JANMBS010000247.1:0-1554 GCA_031360525.1 Thermomicrobiales bacterium | reverse complement strand
CCGAGGAAGCTAGTTTCGGCGCCATCCCGCCGCTGGCCGGCTTCGCCGAGATGGTTTCCGTCGACGTCGAGGCGTCGACGGTCGCCATCGCCCAGGGGTTCGTGTCGGACGGGAGCGATGCGTACGAGTCGATCGCCGAATCGCTGACCGCTTGGCTATTGGCGCCCGGTGAGGTCAGCGTCGAGTTCGCGACCGAGGTGGCCGCCGACCTGGGGTCGCTGACGGCCGGCATGCACGCGGCCCTCGCAAACGCCCAGGGGATCCCGGATTTCGAGCCGCGGCCGGCGACCCGCGACGAGTTGCGTGACTGGGCCCGGGCGGCGCGGACCCAGCTGTCGCGCGCCATCGATGTCGTGCCCGGCGAGGCTGGCCTGCTGCTGCGCGACCTGTCGCCACGCATCGTGGATGAGCTCACGGTGTTCGAGGCACTCCCCAGCCCGCCAGTGCTGACCCGGGTCCACGGCGACTACCACCTCGGCCAGGTCCTGATCGCGCCCGACGGTTTCCGGATCGTGGACTTCGAGGGCGAGCCGACACGCCCACTCGAGGAGCGCCGCAGGCACCAGAGCCCGCTGCGCGACGTTGCGTCGATGCTGCGATCGATCGATCACGTCGGGCGCAGTGCCGGCCGCCGGGCGGAGGCCCGCAGTGGAGGGCACCTCGAGCACCCGGGCCTGGATCTCGAAGGCTGGTTGCGCCGGTCCCGGGCGCGTTTCCTCGACGCCTACGGGGCCGGGCTGCGCGAGGCCGGCGCGTCGATCTCGGTGGACCCAGCGCTGATCCGCGCCTTCGAGATCGAAAAGGAGTGCTACGAGTTCATCTACGCGGCCACCTACCTGCCTTCCTGGCTGTGGGCGCCGACCGAGGGGATGCGTGACCTCTTCGAGTGACGATCAGGCCGGGGAGGGGAGCGCCTCCAGTGCCGTCCGGACCTCGCCGAGACGCTCGATCGTCTCGAGGTCGAACGGCGATCGGAAGATGAACACGACCTCGCCCACGCCGATCCGCCGGTAGCCATCGACGTACGCGGCGACAACGCCGGGCGGCCCACCGATCGTCAACCCCCGTTCGGAGTCGTCTGAACCCGTCCGCCCCTCGAGGCCGTGGTTCCGCTCGATCTCCGTCCAGGCGGCCTCGGCCGCTGTGGTCGCGTCTCGGACGACAGCGTCCATCGTGACCGTCCGCTCGATCTCGTCGAACGGCCGGCCGACCTCGGCGCAGCGTTCGCGCAGGATCTGGCTGGTCGCGGCGATCTTGTCCGGCGGGCCGTACCCGTTCCAGAGGTCGGCATAACGGGCAGTGGTTCGGAGCGTCTTGGTCGGCCCGGAGCCACCGATGAGGATCGGCAGCCTCGGCTGGACGGGGAGGGGAGCGCACAGGGCGTCGCGCATCCTGTAGAAACGGCCTTCGTGCGTGACGCGCTCACCGTCGAGGAGGCGGCGGATGAGTCCGACAGCCTCGTCCAACCGGTCCAGGCGCTCGCCGAACCCCGTCCCGAAGTCGATGCCGAAGGCGTCGTGCTCGCGCTCGAACCAGCCGCCGCCGAGACCGAGG
>JANMBS010000109.1:0-2910 GCA_031360525.1 Thermomicrobiales bacterium | reverse complement strand
CACCTTCTCGAGGATCCGGCCACGTTCGACGGGCCCCATCGCGGACTTCGAGCCGAACCCGATGGACCGCCGGCCGACCCGCTCTTCGACGATCCTCTCGAGGCCGTCGAAGGCGCCACCGCAGATGAACAGCACGTTCGTGGTGTCGATCTGGATGAAGTCCTGGTGGGGGTGCTTGCGACCGCCCTGCGGCGGGACGTTGGCGACGGTCCCCTCGAGGATCTTGAGCAGCGCCTGCTGGACGCCTTCGCCCGACACGTCGCGGGTGATCGAGGGGTTGTCCGCCTTGCGCGCGATCTTGTCGATCTCGTCGATGTAGATGATCCCGCGCTGCGCACGTGCGACGTCGAAGTCGGCGGCCTGGATGAGGCGCAGCAGGATGTTCTCGACATCCTCGCCGACATACCCGGCCTCGGTCAGCGAGGTCGCGTCGGCGATACAGAACGGCACGTCAAGGACGCGCGCGAGGGTCTGCGCCAGCAGCGTCTTGCCCGAGCCGGTCGGACCGACCAGCAGCACGTTCGACTTCTGGAGCTCGACTTCGTCGACCTGGTGGCCGGCGTTGACCCGCTTGTAGTGGTTGTAGACCGCCACCGAGAGGACCTTCTTGGCCCTCTCCTGGCTGATCACGTACTGGTCGAGCGCATCTTTGATCTGGTGCGGGTTCGGGAGCTTGGAGCTCGAGTTCTTGGGGCGGGGCGTCTCGAGCAGCTCTTCCTCGATGATCTCCTGGCACAGGTTGATGCACTCATCGCAGATGTAGACGCCCTGTCCCGCGATGAGCTTGCGGACCTGTTCCTGGCTCTTTCCGCAGAAAGAGCATCGATACGGGACCTTCGGTCCCTTCGTGCTGGTGCTCGACGTCGTCACGTGCCCGTCCCCGGTCAGTCCTTGCTCTTCTTCGGCTCGGGCGCCGCTTCGGCGTCGGCAGCCTCTTCGGCCGCCTTGGAACCCTCGCCACCGGCCATCCCGGCATCGTGCGCCTGCGCGATCAGCGAACTGCTCTCGACCGCGTAGACCGAATCGATGATGCCATAGTCACTCGCATCTTCGGGAGCCATGAAGTAGTCCCGGTCCGTGTCGTGGATGATCTTGTCGAGCGGCTGGCCGGTGTGGCGGGCGAGGATCTCGTGGTTTCGCTGGACCAGGTACTCCCATTCCTTCATCTGGATCACTGCGTCGGGCGCATTACCACGGAACCCGCCGGAACCCTGGTGGATCATGATCCGGCTGTTCGGCAGGGCGTAGCGCTTGCCCTTGGCACCGGCCGCCAGGAGGACTGCGGCCATGGACGCGGCCATGCCGATGCAGATCGTGCTGACTGGTGCGCGCAGATACTGCATCGTGTCGTAGATCGCCAAGCCTGACGTCACCTGGCCGCCGGGCGAGTTGATGTACAGGCTGATGTCCTTCTCGGGATCCTCCGATTCGAGGAACAGCAGCTGGGCGATCACCAGGTTGGCGAGGTGGTCTTCGATCGCGTCGCCCAGGAAGATGATCCGCTCGCGCAGCAGGCGTGAGTAGATGTCGTAGGCGCGCTCCCCCCGGCTGGAGGATTCGATGACCATGGGGACGAGCATCTTGGGACTCCCTGGTTCAGTCGGTTCTCGGAACGTGTGATCAGCCCGCGGTGGCCGGGACATCGTCGGTCGCCGGGACATGTTCGGTCGCCGGGACATCTTCGACGATTGGGCCGGCGTCCGTGGCGTCGACCGCGGCATTCGCGGCGGCGCTCGCCGAGCCGTGGTCGTGGTCATGGTCCTGATCGTGGTCATGGTCGTCGTGATCGTGTGTCCCGCCGGGCATGTCCTCGAGGTGGGGCAACGCTCCCTGTTCGGGATGGGCGGCCAGCCACTCGTCGATCAGGCCCTCGACGACCCGACTCCGTCGGAGCGTGCTGCGGATGTAGTTCCGACCGCGATCGGAGCCGAAGTACTCCTGGAGACGCGCGTCGTCCGGGTAGCGTTCGCGGCCGCGGGCGACCTCCGCGTCGACCTCCGCATCGGCGATGGTGGCGCCCTCGGTGTCGGCGATCTTGGACAGAACGAGCAGGGTCCGCACCCGCTTCTCGGCGCCGGGCCGGAACTCGCCATGCATGTCGGCATCGGTCTTGTCGAGCGCCTTGAGGTACGCCTCCTCGGTGATCCCCTGGCGGGCGAGCGTCGCACGGAACTCGTCGTGCATCACCTCGACCTCCTGGTCGACCAGGATGGCGGGGAGCTCGACGGTGGAGTTGGCGACCGCGTACTCGATGATCTTGTCGGCGAAGCCGTGACGGGCGCGATCGAGCGCGTTGCGTTCGAGACGCTCCTTGACATCGGTCCTGAGCGCATCGAGATCGGCGAAGTCGCCGAGCGTCCCGATGAAGTCCTGGTCGAGCTCGGGCAGGACCTTCGCGCGCAGCTCGCGCAACTCGACCGCGAAATGGGCAGGCTTTCCTGCCAGCTCTGTCTCGGGGTAGTCGTTCGGGAACGTGATGTCGAACTCGGTGGAGGCGCCGACCTCGAGGCCCAGCAGGTTGCTCTCGAAGCCCGGGATCAAGCGCTCTTGGCCGAGGATGATCGGCATCCGTTCCGAGGTGCCGCCCTCGAACGGCTCGCCATCGTGCGACCCGACGAACGAGATGACCGCGTAGTCGCCGTCCTGTGCGCCGCGGCCTTCGACCGCGGCGAGGGTCGCATTCTGGTCACGCAACTCCTCGAGCACCTTGTCGACCCGGGCGTCATCGATAGTGTCGATCTCCGGGCCGAAGTTGAAGCCCTTGTAGTCGCCCAGGTCGACCTCGGGCGGGACCTGGACGGTCGCCTTGAAGATGAGCGGCGCCCCCTCCTCGGCCTGCACGACGTCGACGGCGGCGTTGGTCAGCGGGAGGATGTCCTCCTGGATAAGGGCCTCGCGATAGGCATCCTG
>JANMBS010000244.1:0-4023 GCA_031360525.1 Thermomicrobiales bacterium | reverse complement strand
GGCAGGAATGTCAGGTCCGCGGCCTGCGACACGGCCGGGATGACCGTCTGGGCCGGGATCACGAACTCGGAGCCCTCGATCGGGACCGGCGAGCGGCGTCCGGACGCATCGGGCTCGCCCAGGCGATTGCGGATGAACTTGACGCCGGCGACCTTGCCCTTCTCGCCGATGATCTCGATCGGGCTGGCGAGGAACTCCATGCGGACGCCTTCGCGCTCGGTCTCACCGAGTTCCTCCTCGTCGACGACCAGCTCGGAGCGCGTCCGGCGGTAGACGATCGAGACTCGTTCGGCACCGTGGCGCAGGCTCGTTCGTGAACAGTCCATCGCGGTGTAACCGCCGCCGATGACCACGACGTCCCGGCCGACCTCGAGCGGCTGGCCGAGGTTGGCCTTCTTCATGAAGTCGACGCCGTACTGGACGCCGTCGAGGTCCGCGCCGGGAATGTCGAGCGCGACCGCGTCCATCGCGCCGGCGGTGATGGCGATCCCGTCGAAGTCGCGCTGGAGCTGGTCGAACGTGATATCGGTGCCGATCGTCGTATCGAACACGAACGTGACGCCGAGGCGCTCGACGAGCCGAACGTCCATCTCGATGGCCTCGCGCGGCAGGCGGAAGGCCGGCACGCCGATGAGCATCGTGCCGCCTCCATACGGCAGGCTGTCGAAGACCGTGACCTGGTAGCCGTTGGTCGCCAGCTCGCGGGCGACGGCGATCCCGGCCGGTCCCGCTCCGACGACCGCCACCCGCTCCACACGGGGCGTGATCCGGGGCATGACGTCGGGGATCCCCGACGCCACGTGCCCCTCGACCAGGAAGCGCTTCATCGCCCGGATCGCCAGCGGACGATCGATATCGCCGCGGCGGCAGGCTCGCTCGCACGGCGCCGAGCAGACATACGAGCACATCGCGGCCACCGGATTCGGTTCGCGCGCCAGGATGTAGCCCTCCTCGAACCGGCCCTCGGCGGCGAGGTTGAGGTAGCCGCGGCAGTTCGTCCCGACCGGGCACGCTTCCTGGCATTCGATGTTGCACTGGAGCCAGGAGGCGTCGACGGGCTGGACGAGGAATTCCTGGGGCTGCTCGATGGCCAAGCGGGCGTGCCTTTCCCTGATGACAGGACTCGGCGCGGACGGACGATCGGCACGGGCCGACGCACGGAATCTACCATCTGCCCCCCGGCCCATGCACGATGCGACGCCCGGGCCTGCCCGCTGCCCGCTCCGATGGCGCGAGCCTGCCCGACGCGAGTTGACGCCGCCCATGCTCGCAGCTACGCTGGCCCGAGCGGTAGTGCCCTGGAGGTTGAGGAGCACGGGCTTCAAGACGTGGAAGCGTGACGGCCAGCGAGTTCAGTTTTCTCGCCCTGGGTCTGATCCTCGGCCTTGTGACCGGGGCCGCCCTGGTCGAACTGTTTCGTGCACGGCCACCCTCCCCGCACGAGGTGCGCCTCACGGTTTCCCACAACGCGATCCCCGGCCGGTCATCCACCCTCGCTGAGGATGCCTTCATCGCGGTCGGGCCAGAACCGGCGCGCGGCGGGCCTGCCGACCGACGCCTGACCAGTGCCCCAGCCGCGTCCGGGGCCGCCGAACGTCGAACGGACGTGCGGTATGAATGGCCATCGCAGCCCCTCCACCGGCCGTCGATGGCAGGGGCGATCCCGATCGGGCCAGGACCCGGCGGTGACGCCCTCGGGCCGGGCCGGGTCATGGAGCCTGCGCTCCCCTTGACGGGGATCCCACCGAAGCCGTCCTCGGGGCCCGACGCCCAGCTGATCGGCATCCCGATCTCGGGAGGCGACGACCCGGTCTTCGGCGAACTCCGGAGCGGGACGGGCCCGGAGCGATCGCCAGCGGAGCGCAGCGCGCTGCCACCCGCGCCGGTCCTTGCACCCGCCCTGGCCCTCGCACCTGCCACGGTCACCGCCGTCGCCGCGGCACCGGTCGGCGCCATCACCGCGGTCGCCGTGCTCGACCGGGCCGGGCCGAGGCGCTCACCCGGCGGCGGATCCGACACACCGTCCGGCGGTCCGGGCGCCACCGAGCGGTGCGCCGAGGAACGGCGCTTGGCGGACGAGCGATGCGAACTCGCCACGCGGGCAGGCGCCCAGGCGGACGCGGCGATCGAGGCCCTGCGGATGGCGCAGCGCGGCTACGACGAACACGAGGCTGCGGCGGTCACCGCCGCCAGGCGCGCCGACCCGCGCGCGGTGCACGAGGCCAAGGACGCCGCCCAGGGGGGCTTCCGGTCGGCGGTCGCGGCTGCGACCAGCTCGGACGAGCTCGAGCGGGCCGCGCGTGATTGGCTGACCGAGATCAACCGGATCAATACGGAGGCTCGCGAGGCGACCATCATGGCGGCGCGGGAGCACGCCGCGGCCAGCGTGATCGGCGCGACCCTCGAACGCCTCGGGCTCGAGGCCGACTCGGCACGGATCTCGGCCGCCGGTGCCGATGCGACCTGTGTGGCCGCCCGCGAAGCCGTCGCCGAGTGTGTCGAGCACCCCGCCACGGAACCGGACGATCAGCTCCTTCCGCCGGTCTCGGTGGGCGCTGGCATGCCGCGCCTCGATGAGGACGAGATGCTCGGCCAGGCTCTCGAGGCCGGCGGCGAACCTCGGATCTTCCGCCTATTGCACGGGGATCGACACGCGATGATCACCCTCGTCGCCGCGCTTGCCGACAAGTCCGACCCGGATTCGAAGCGACGCTGGCAACTCCAGCTGACGAACCTCATCGAGGCCATCGTGGCCCACGCCATCGAGGCATCCGCCCTGGACTTCCCGGACGATCATGAGTTCTGGAACGAGTTCACCAGGACCCAGGGGCGCGACATCGTCAAGGCGCTGTCGTCGCTCGGCTACCGCTTCGATGGTCTCGGCGGCTGGTCCGACGCACGCTACCCGTCGCAGCGCGACCTGTCGCTGGCGCTCGGCTACGCGGGCATGGACCCGATGCGACTCCGCCACTGGCCGTCCGAGGAGACCACCGCGGACCTGTTCCGGGACGTCACCGTCGCAGCCGACGAATACCTGGCGGGGGCCGCCGGCGACCTCACCCTCGCCGAGATGGTCGCCATGCTCGGGCGTCGGGCCGATGGCCTGGCCGAGGTCTGGAACCAGTGGGGCACCATCCGGCCGCTCCTCCTTGACGAGGGCTAGCCTCGGTCAGCCGGGTCCCTCGTCCTCGTCGTCGTCGATGATCACGATCCGCAGGCCCTCGGCGGCGGTCGCTCCGATCGGCGCGCCCTCCTCGGCCGCCCAGGAGCGGATCCGGTCGGCCAGGCCTTCGGGGTCGTGGATCTGACTGGTGTGTGCGCGGAGCGCCTCGATCTTGCGCTCGAGCGTCGCCGTGATGTCCACCCACGTGTCGCTTCGATCCGACCAGAAGAGGTAGACCCGCCGGACCTTGTGGGCGGCCAGCCCGCCGCGCGCGAGCCAGGGGAAGGCCATCGGATTGCGCGCGGCAGGGTAGACCGCATCGATGGCGGCGATCCCGGCCGCTCGATGGTCGGTGTGGTTGATCCCACCGTCCTTGTAGATGATCGTCTCCGGGTCGGTGGCCAGGACGGCGTCCGGGCGGAACGTGCGGACCTCACGGACGAGCTGCTCGCGCAACGCCAGGTCGTTGGCGAGTGCGCCGTCGGGCTGGTGGAGGAAGCTGACCCCGGCGTAGCCGACGATCGCCGCGGCGGCCCGCTGCTCGGTCTCGCGCAGGGCCGCCAGGGCGAGCGGGTCGGCGTCGGGATCCTCGCCACCCTGGTCGCCGCTGGTGCAGCACACCAGCCAGCCCTCGGCGCCCGCGTCGATCCACGTTGCAGCAGTGGCCGCCGGACCGAAATCGGCATCATCCGGGTGCGCCGCGATGACCATGAACCGGGCGGGGCGCCAGGTGTTGGCCTGCTTCAGCTCGACGGCGGCAGCCGGGACGGTCGAATCGGCGGTCATCGGGCGGTCATCTGGCGATCATCGGGCCGTCCGGCCCGGGCCAACGAGGAGGTGCGGTTGCGGTATTATCCCGC
>JANMBS010000234.1:0-2980 GCA_031360525.1 Thermomicrobiales bacterium | reverse complement strand
AGGCCGTCGATCTCGTTGGCGAGAACCGAGGGATCTCGATCGACCTCGACGCCATCCCGCTCGACGACGCGAAGACGTTCGCGCTACTGGCGTCGGGCGAGACGACCGGCATCTTCCAGCTGGAGTCGGCCGGGATGCGGCGCTACGTCCGCGACCTGCAGCCGACCTCGGTCTACGACCTCGCCGCGATGGTCGCGCTCTACCGTCCGGGGCCGATGGACAACATCCCGGCCTACATCCGGCGCAAGCACGGCCAGGAGCCGGTGACCTATCTCCACCCGCTGCTCGAGCCGTACCTGGAGAAGACCTACGGGATCTTCGTCTACCAGGAGGACATCATGTCCGCGGCGATGGCCCTGGGCGGCTTCACCGGGCCGGAGGCGGACACCCTGGGCTATGCGATCCGGAAGAAGAAGTCCGCCGTCCTCCGTGCCCAGAAGGAGAAGTTCGTCAGCCAGGCCGCCGAGCGGGGCGTCGAGCCACAGATCATCGATGCGGTATTCAAGGCCTTCGAGCCCTTCGAGCGGTACGGCTTCAACAAGGCGCACGCCACGTGCTACGGGCTGATCGCCTACCAGACCGCCTACATGAAGGCGAACCACACGGTCGATTACATGACCGCGGTGCTGACCGCGTTCCGCTCGAACGAGGAAAAGGTCGCGGCGGCGGTCGCCGAGTGCCGACGCATGGGCATCGATGTCCTGCCACCGGACGTCCACAAGAGCCACCTCGAATTCACGGTCGAGGGCGAGGCCATCCGATTCGGGCTGCTGGCGGTCAAGAACGTCGGCCAGGGCGCCATCGAATCGATCATCGCGGCGCGCAACGAGGGCGGCGAATCCCGCTCGCTGACCGACTTCTGCACGCGGATCGACCTGCGCCTGGCGAACCGCAAGGTACTCGAGGCGCTGGCCAAGGTCGGAGCGCTGAGCCCGTTCGGACACCCGGCCCAGATCCTGCTCGGGCTGGACGATGCGGTCGGCGCGGCGCAGGCGACCCAGCGCGACCGGATCAGCGGGCAGACCTCCCTGTTCGACCTGGGTGCCGCCGAGGCGTCGGCCCTCGAGCGGCCGCTCCCGACCGCCACCGAGGTCCCGGTCCGGGAACGCCTGCGCTGGGAGAAGGAACTGCTCGGTCTGTATCTCTCCGAGCACCCGATGGGCGAAGTCGCCGAGCACGTCGGGCGATTCGTGACCGCCTACTCCAGCGATCTCCGGGACGAGTCGCTCGATGGCCAGCGCGTCGTCGTCGGCGGGATCGTGACCGGCGTCCGGATCGTCATCACCAAGGCCAAGGCGTCGATGGCCATCGTCACCCTCGAGGACCTCCAGGGCACGATCGAGGTCGTCGTCTTCCCGCGCCTCTATGAACAGACGATGGGCACGTGGCGGGACGGGGAGATCCTGCTGGTCGCCGGCCGCGTCGACCACAAGAGCGAGGAGGTGTCGTTGCTGGCCGACCTCGCCGTGGAATGGGATGCCGCAGCGGCCGCCGGCGAGGAGAACTTCGCCCGACAAGTGGCCGCCGGCGATCGTGGGGGTGGCGGGCGGCGCGGGGTTGGGTCCAACGGAGGGTCCGGTGGGGGACACGCCAACGCGCCGCGTCCCGGCTCGTTCCCACCGGTCGCCCGTCCGCTTGTCCCGGTCGGACCCGGCCAGCCCGTCGGGGTCACGGCCGGTGGTGGTGGCGGTGGTGCCGGGCTCGGTTCGGGAACGGTCGTCCCGGCGGTCCCCTTCGTCTCGCCTCGCCGGGCCGGCGCCGCGCCGATCGCGGCCGCCCCGGCCGAGACAGCACTCCCGCCGATCGCTCCGGCGGAACCAGTGTCGGCCTACCCGGATACGCCAGGCGTCGCGCAAGGCCCCGACCAGGATGATGAGCCGTCAGTCCCGGACGAAGCGCGCGCCCGGATCGTGGCCGACGCCACTGCCGACGCCCCCGTCGACGCAGGGCCTGGCACGGTCCTCCATGTCAACTTCAGCCCGGGTGTCGCGTCGGATCGGGTGGTGAAAGCGATGGAGGGGTTCCGGGCGATCATGCGCGACCGACCGGGCTCGACCCGGGTGATCATCCACATCCCGGGGCCAGATGGCGGCCCGATGCCGCTCAAGCCCGGGGTCGCCTACGACGCAGAGATGCTGGCGGAGGTCCGCCGCCGGCTCGGTGACGGCCTGATCGATCTGCGGTTGGCCAGCGCGTAGCCCGCCTGGCCTGGGCCCTAGGCGCCGCCGCTCACCCGGCGGACCTGCTGGACCGACGAGAACGTGTCGTGGTACTCGGCGCGGATCGAGCGCAGGACCTCCTCGTCGATGTCGAGCTCGTCGGCGATCTGGTTGATCGTCCCGGTCTCCTCGGCGGAGATCGTGCCGTTGGCCGCCATCACCGCGTAGCAGGCCCGGACGACGGCCACCCGCTGGGCGTCGTCGGCCAGCGCCTTGAACTCGCGGGTCACGACGTAGTCCTCGGTCCCGCCGACGGTCTTCGCCTGGAGCTTGGCCATCTCGGTCACGAGGACCGCGGTCGCCTCGTCAAGGGCTTCACTGGCCTGGAGCTCCTGCTCGATGGCTGCAGTCTCCTCGTCGCTGATGTCGAAATCGGCGTTGGCCGCTCGAGCCAGGGTGTACGCGGCGGAGGCGATGAGCCGGGCCTGCTCGGGCGGCATCTCCTCCAGCTTGGCGACGATCCGGCGGACCGTGGCGGTGTCGCCGGCCGGGTCCGAGACGGGAGCGACCGGGCGCTGGGCGACGGTCGGGGCGGGATTGGGCTTGAAGAAACGGTCGAACATCGAGGCTCCTCTACCAGCGATCGAATGCGGGGTGGTCGGGTCCGACGGCGACGAAGGTGCCGCGGCAGGTGGCGGTGATGATGCCACCAGAACGCAGTTCGGCTTCGACGACGACCCGGTCCCCGTCGGTCTCGACGGGCCAGGCGCGCAGATGGACGGGCTGATCGGTCGGCGTCGGCCGGCGCATGCGGATCGCGT
>JANMBS010000229.1:0-1641 GCA_031360525.1 Thermomicrobiales bacterium | reverse complement strand
GACGCCCGCGCCGACGCCGACAGCCGATGCCGCGACCGGGCTGGCCGAGTGCTCCTCGGGCGAGATGCCGAACCTCGACTCGGGGTGGAAATTCATCAAGGGCGGGGGCGCTACGTACGGCCTGGCCTATCCCGCGACGTGGAATGACCTGAGTGGCGTCGCCACATTCACCGCCGCGACACTTTTGGACCAGCAGACCTTCGCCGAGCTCGGCCTCGCCCCTGACGCCACCATCGAGGCGGACTTCGTGCGCTCGCCCGAGCTCATTCCGAACCTGAGCGTCTTCCGCTTCGGTACCGTGCGATCGTCGTCGACTGAGATCCGCGAGCGCGAGCTCACACGGTATGGCGCGCTGGCTGAGATGCAACGGATCGTCGATCCCGCGATCGAGGGCTGCCTCGGCGGCAATCGCGCCCCGGGCCTGGCGTTCGAGTTCCGCTCATCCGACGGCAACACGTACTACCAGGAGAACCTGTTCACCGTCCGAAACGGCGAGCTCTATGTCGTCCAGTGGTTGGATCGCCTCGATCCCGACCTCGATCTGCTGGCCAAGATCCTTCCGACCTGGGGCTGGATCGGAGGCTTTGCTGAGCCGAGCGGCACCGCCGGGATCCCCAGCACCGTCAGCGTCGCGGATGCATGGGCAGCGGAAGCGGGGGAGCATCGCGGCAAGAACGGACAGGACTTCCGGTACGAGTGCCCGCGGAACGGGACTCCGGGCACGATCTGGGGGACGGAGATCTATACGGACGACTCCTCCGTGTGCACCGCGGCCGTCCACGCCGGCAAGATCGACGTGGTCACCGGTGGCACTGTGACGATCGAGATCCAGCCCGGCCAGAGTTCATACACGGCGTCCGATCGGAACGGGATCTCGAGCACGAGCTACGCCGCATGGGATGGGAGTTTCGTGTTCCCGTTGTCGGCGCCAGGCTTGTCCCTACGGGTGGTAGACGCGAATGAGTCGAGGGTCCGCATCCACGCACCTCCGGCTCGCCATGCCGCTCCTGGTGATGCTGATCGCCGGTTGCGGTGGAACACCGTCCAGCACGCCGCCGGTCGCCGCGACCAGCCCGACCGCGCCATCCGCTTCCGTGACTCCCGGCGCGGTGCCCCCGGCCAGCCTGTCGACGGTGGCCAGTCCAGCTGTCTCCGGCCTCGAGGCCGAGATCATCACGCCGGGGCGACTCACCTACTGCGCCAACCTGCGGCCAGGACGGATGGGATTCCGGGACGACAACGGCAAGCCGGCCGGCGCCAACATCGAGATCGCCCAGGAGATCGCCAGGCGCCTCGGGCTGGAGGCGGAGATCGTGGAGACGCCGTTCGAGGAGCTGATCGACGCTGTGGCGACCGGCGTCTGCGACATGAGCATCTCCTCCCAGATCATCACCCAGACCCGACTCGAGAGGATCGACATGCTGCCCTACGCGCAAGGCATCCAACACGTCGTTGTACGGGTGGGCAATCCGGCCGGGATCGTCCGGTTGACCGATCTCTGTGGAAAGGTCCTTGCGGTGCAGACGGGTACGACCCATGTCGACCTGGTCCTCGGCCAGGGCGACCACACCAGTGCGGGCATCGACCGCGACTGTGGAGCGGCTGGTAAGCCGAAGGTCGATCTCCGCCAGTTCGACGACG
>JANMBS010000184.1:0-2882 GCA_031360525.1 Thermomicrobiales bacterium | reverse complement strand
TCGAGGACCCCGACGGCAACTACTTCCAGCTGATGACGCCGATCGAGATGTAGGCCGGCGGCCTCGGGTCAGGCGACGGCCGGCGGCACCAGCTCGACCAGGACGGACCCGGTGACGTTGACCACGACGGAATCGCCCAGCCTGTCCCGCCAGTCGGCCACGGTCGCCGGTGTCGTGTGGCCATGAAGCCAGAGCGGCGGCCGGAGGCGTTCGAGAAGCCATCGGTAGGCCCCGAACCCGACGTGGTACGGGTCCGACGCGCAGTCCCCCACGCCGCGCGGTGGGGCGTGACTGAGCACGAGGACCGGCGAGCGACGGCCCCGCAGGCGGCGCATCGCCAGCGACCGCGAGATCCTCATCACGTCCAGCCAGGCGCGCGGCTCGTTGCGTGTCGCCCGGTCGTGCTGGAGCCCCGGCCATTCGAATGGGGCGACGGTGATCCCCTCGACCTCGACGAGTTGGCCGCTCGACAGAGGTTGTGGCGCCGCGACCAGTGTCTCGACCCAATGGCCACCGCGATCGTGATTGCCGCGGATGTAGGCGACCTGGGCCCCGAACGCGTCGCCGAGGAAACCGAGGTAGCCGGGCTCCAGATCACCGGCTCCGACGATCGCGTCGACCCGGCCGATCGCATCGCGGTTGATCGCGTGGTCCAACGCATGGTCAACGTCGTCCGAGACCGCCAGGAGGCGGATCGACGCGCTGTCACGGCCTTCGAAGGCCTGGGCGTCAGGCCACACGACGGTGAGGCTCCGGGTCAACCGTCGCCGCCGTCGTCCGGTGTCGCGGTGCTCGTGGCGTCCTCCCGCGTGAGCTCCAGGCTCGGCCGCTGACCGCTACCGGCAGCCCGCACCGCCCGCGACGCCGCGACCGACGGCGCCAGCGAGCCGATCGGCTCGGTCCGGCGTTCGCCGAGCGGGACCAGCTCGATGACGTTGGCGTCGACGGCCACCTGGCCGCCGTACAGGGCGAGCGCCACTCGATTGTGGCCGTCGACGACCCAGTACTGACCGCCGTTCTTGAAGACGTCGATCGGCGGCAGGACCGCGAGCGAGTCCTGGGCCCTGCGCAGGCGCTGCCAGCGGGCATCCCAGTTCCGGGTCCGCGACGCTTTCAGCGGCAGGAAGTCACCGCCTCTGAACGCGCCACCGACCGCGGTCCCCCCGATCTCCTCGATGTCGATCGTGCGCAGCCCGTCCTCGACCGGTCGCGCGGAGCGAGCCTCCGGATGGACGTCGTAGAGGAATGACACCGGCCGATTCGCCATCCGGCGGACCCGTCGGACGCGCGCCCCCGGCCGCTCGTTCCACGACCGCTCGACGCCGGTCACGGCCTGGCCGACCCGGTCGGCGAGCGGCTCCCGCGCGGCCGCCATCCCGGACCGGATCCGTTCGAAGACCCCGCGCTCCGGCTCCGTCTCGGACGGTGTCGGGTGGTCTGCGTCCGCGGCGTGCGGTGCCGCGTCGAGGGCAGCCTTGTTCTGATCGTTCATCTGCATGACGAGTGTGCCCCATCGACGGGATCCTGACGCATTCGAGCATCCCGGACCCGCGTCGTCACGGGGCTTGCGAGTCGGTGCGCGTTCGGTGTCGTTCGCGCTCGATCGGGACCGACCGCTATCGCGCCCGCCCGGACATCGTACCGTTCGAGGTGACGAAGAGGAGTCGCCATGAAGATCGGTGCGGTCGTCCCCCAGGGCTGGGTCGGCGAATACAACGGCTGGGAGCCACTCGATGCGTGGCGGCGCACGACGGAGGTCGCGCGCCAGGCCGAACGACTCGGTTTCGAGTCGATCTGGCTGTTCGACCATTTCCACACGGTCCCGAAACCGACCGACGAGATCACCTTCGAGTCGTTCACGTCCCTATCCGCGCTGGCGGCCCTGACCGAGCGCGTCCGGATCGGCCACATCGTCATCTGCACGGCGTTCCGGAACCCGGCACTGACGGCCAAGATGATCTCGACGATGGACACCATCAGCGGCGGCCGGATGGAGCTCGGCATCGGCGCAGGCTGGAAGCGCGACGAGTGGCTGGCATACGGCTACGGCTTTCCCGAGACAAAGGAGCGGCTGTCCCGTCTCGGGGACGACCTCGCGGTGATCACCCGGATGCTCGAGGGTGACCGGCACCAGCATGCGACCCACGAGGGCCGCCACTCGAGCGTCCGCGATGCCATCAATGTCCCCAAGCCGATCCAGAAGGCGCGCGTCCCGATCATGGTCGGTGGCAACGGACCGGAGGTCACCTGGCGGCTGGCAGCTCGCTACGCCGACGAGCTGAACGTGGACGGGATGTCGCCGGCAGACGTGGTCGAGGCCATGCCGGTCATCAGGGCACGGTGCGAGGAACTCTTCCGCGACCCCGCGACGCTGCCGGTCTCGGTCCACGTCTGGGGCGAGGACATCGCGGACGGCGGAGCCGCCCGGATCGAACGCCTGGCGGCGTATCGCGACGTCGGCGTCAGTCGCGTCATGGGCCTCGTCCGCGAGTCGGCCCGGACCGATGAGGCCCTCGAGTCGCTCGTCGAGGACGCGCGGTCGGCGGGGGTCGAGTTCGCCTGACTCGTGCCCTGGATCGTCCCTACGTGATGAACGTCCCGACACAGATCCGGTCGACCGCCGCCAGCACGTGCCGGAAGATCGTCGGGTCGTTGTCCATCTCGTTGTGCCCGACGCCCGGGTCCTCCAAGACGTGGCACGCCCCGCCGTCGAGACGCGAGGCGGACGTCGGCACGATGCCGTCGGTCCGGCTGTAGATCGTCGTCCAGTAGACCTTGCCCGGCGTGTCATCGCCGCTGTTGAGGTTGCGCAGGAAGCTGCTGGCCGGGCACATCTGCCCGCCATACCAGGACGGCAACAGGCACGCGGCGTAGATCCCGTA
>JANMBS010000142.1:0-8755 GCA_031360525.1 Thermomicrobiales bacterium | reverse complement strand
CCCGGCCGGAGCGTCGGCGCCGATCTCGCCGTCGAGCGGCTCGTCGTGGGCGAGGAGCGTTCCCCACGTCCGAACCGTGACGTTGGCCGCCTCGCCACCGACCGGGACCTCGGCCGTCGGGACCAGGTAGAGCTCGTCGCGGGTGACCACGTACATCTGGTCTTCCTTGTCGGGGATCTGGCCCGTGCCGGTCGCCGAAGCCGTGTTGACGACGGCCGGCGGCCAGACCTCGGTCATCCCGTTCTCGCGTGTGTGGACGTCGAGGAACCAGTTGATCAATGCGCGCTGGAGGGCCGAGCCCGCGCCCTTGTAGACCGGGAAGCCCGAGCCCGCGATCTTGGCGCCGCGGGCGTTGTCGATGATGTCCAGTTCCTCGCCCAGCTCCCAGTGGGGCCGGCGCCTCCATGTCGAGCCACCCTCGGGGGCGTCCGCGCCGACCTCGCCGACCAGCGGCTGGTCGTGAGGCAGCTGGTCGCCCCACATCCGGAGGGTCACATTGGCCTCCTCGCCACCGACCGGGATGTCAAGGTCCGGCGGGTTGGGGATGCGCAGCAGGAGATCGTCCAGATCCGCCTCGGTCTCGGCAAGTGAAGCGTCGAGCGCCGTGATCCGAAGGCCGGCGGTGGTGGAAGCCGCGCGCAAGTCGGCGACCTCGGGACCGTCGGGCGCGGCACCGGACTTGATCGCCTCACCGATCCGCTTGGAGGCGGTGTTCCGTTCGGCCTTGAGGGCCTCGTTCTCGGCCAGCAAACGGCGCCGCTCGGCGTCGAGCTCGATGGCGCGATCGACCAGGGCGGGGTCCTCGCCCTTCCGGACCGCGCCCTCACGGATGGCATCGGCGTCCTCGCGCAGGCGCTGCAGCCCGACGCTCACGACGCGCCCTGCACGGTCGCCGGCGCGCCCGCCCCCTCGCGCAGGCGGGACACGACGAAGGCCGGATCCAGGCCCGCCAGAAGCCAGCCCGCCCGTGGCCCGTTGGTCCGCCCCAGGAATGCGAGGTAGAGCGCCGCGAACGCCCGACCCGATGAGAGCCCTGCCGCCTCGGCGGCCGCGTAGATGGCCTGCTGCCAGGCATCGCCGTCCGACGCCGCCGCGGCCGCGGCGGCGTCCGCGAGCGCGGCAAGAAAGGCGCGCTGATCGGCATCGAGCGCCTCGGCTGGCAGCGCGTCGTGGCGGACGCTGATCCGGGCACGCTCCGGTGCGTATGTCACGAGCCAGCCGCGTGCCGCGCGGACCCGTTCGTCGAGGATCTGGCGCTCGCGAGCGGTCAGGGGACTCCCCTTCTCCGCTTCCACGCGCTCCGCGACGTCGACGCCGGGGATCTGAGCGAGGAGCGCCAGGTGGGAGAAGGCCGGTCGGAAGAGTGCCGCCTCAGCCGCGACATCCGCCTTCGGATCGAGGAGGGAGTAGCGGAACGTCGCCTCGAAGCCGTGCGCCAGTTCGCCCTTGACCTCCCGGCCGGCCGTAGCGGCACTGAACTTGTCGAATTCGTCGAACAGCCGCGGCACCGCATCG
Source organism: Thermomicrobiales bacterium (assembly GCA_031360525.1). Classification (GTDB taxonomy): domain Bacteria; phylum Chloroflexota; class Limnocylindria; order Limnocylindrales; family CSP1-4; genus SPCO01. Next base: position 7,240 of record JANMBS010000142.1, on the reverse strand, counting down.
GTGCCGTCGGGGTCGAACTCGATCGCCTGGTTAGGGCGTGGCCGCAGGAACAGGAAGCGCAGCTGTTCGGGCGGGATGACCTGGGCGATCGTATGCGCCGCCGCGCCGACGCCCTTGGAACTCGACATCTTCTTGCCACCGAGGTTGAGGAACTCGTAGGGGACGTTGAGCGGCGGCTCCCGCTCGAAGACCTCGCGGGCGATGGCGTCGCTCCGATCGCGCGAGCCACCGGCCGTCGACAGGTCCTTGCCGCACGGCTCGATGGTCACGCCCAACAGCGACCACTGGGCCGCCCATTCCAGGTTCCAGGGCAGCTTCGCGACCCCCCCGAACGGGCTGATCCAGCCCGACATCCCGCAGCCCTTCGCCCAGGTCACGAGATCGGCGCGGCACTCGAAGAAGACCTTCTCGCCATCCCAGTCGGTCACGATCGTGGTGCCGACCTTGCCACAGGTGGAGCACACGACGCCGACGGGGTGCCACGTGTCGGGGTGCTGGACGTTGGCCACCCGCCGGTAGATCTCGCGCACGAGCGCGGCCCTGTCGAGGGCAGTCCGGATGTACGGATCCATCGCCCCGGTCGGGTAGATGTCGCTCATCCAGTAGTAGCGGTCGGGATGGATCCCGAGACCGGAGAACACGTCGATGAAGACGCCGGCGAAATGGCGGGCGTAGCTCTCGTGACAGTCGCCCGCGGGATCGGGAACATGCGCGAGGGGGCGACCCATCTCGCGGTCGATGGCATCCGGCGTCAGCAGGGCCTGGGCGTCCATCGGGTCCATATCGTCGACGCCGTAGAGGAGCGTCGTCTCGTGGCCGCTGGCGCGCAGGGCGCGGGCGATGACATCGAGGATGACCGGTCCACGCAGGCTCCCGACGTGGATCGTCCCCGATGGGGTCTTCGAATCGTTGACGACTTGCGGGCCGCTGACCCGGGCCGCGAGTTCGTCCGCCCAGTCCATGCGACCTCCGCGGCCTTTAGGTGATGCCGACGATCTTGTAGGTGAAGTCGCCGGCCGGTACCTTGACGACGACCTTTTCGCCCTTCTTCTTGCCGAGGAGTGCGCGGCCGACCGGGCTCTCGTTGGAGATCCGGCCCTCGGCGGGTTTGGCCTCGGCCGAGCCGACGATCGTGAACGCTTCCTTGCCGTCGGGGCTCTCGACGGCGACGGTCGAACCGATCTGGACGTGGTCGGTCGAGTGGTTCTCGTCGATGATCGTCGCGTTCTTGATGAGCGCCTCGAGCGTCTGGATCCGGCCTTCGACAAAGGCCTGCTCGTTCTTGGCGTCCTCGTATTCGGCGTTCTCGGACAGGTCGCCGTGTTCCTTGGCGTCGTGGATCCGATTCGCGACCTCGGGCCGCTTGACCGAGACCATCTCGTCGAGCTCCGCGCGGAGCTTCGAAAGACCGTCCTTGGAGAGGTATGTGGGCTTGTTGTTCACGGTCTGTTGGGCCCCCGCGATGCAGGTGGTCGGACGTGGTTGACCGTGCTCGACGGCCTTGCTAAAGGAAAGAACTCCAGGCACCCGCAGCCGAGCCGCGCGCCTGAAGTTCCGACCGGGTGCGAATGGTAGTCGCGCCGCCCGAACGTGTCAAAGACACCCGGCCGGTGGCGGCGAGGCGTGCTGCGCGCCGTTCTCCGTGGGAGAACAAATCCGCTGCCAGGGGTGGGCTGGACCCAGAGATGCTCGGTGGCGACTCGGAAACGGTTGTCTTTGCTCCGGTTCACGTGATTCGAGCGCTCGCGCGCGCCTCCGCACCGGGTCGACACACGTCGGGAGGGCGATCAAGGCCCATCGCGGCGCTCATCCGCTTGGATTTGTTCTCCCGGGGAGAACGAGACACAGGAGACGCTCGCCCCGACCTCGTCAACCGCCGGGGCCACCCTCCGTCAGGCGGATCAGCCGACGCTTGACCCGCTGGAGCGATCCGCGATCCGGCAGGGCGACGAACAGCGTGTCATCGCCGGCGATCGATCCCGCCACCTCGGGCCAGCGGGCGCGGTCGAGCGCGGCGGCGATTGCGTGGGCCGAACCCGGGAGGGTGCGCACGACGAGCAGCAGACCCGCCTCGTGGACCTCGATCGGGAGGTCGGCCATCAGCTTGCGCAGGCGGTCCTCGCCGGAGGTTTCGGCCTCGATCATGCGGGGTGGGAGCGCATACGCGGCGGTCCCCTCGCGGTTGACCTTGATCAGGCCGAGCTCGGCCACATCGCGCGAGATCGTCGCCTGGGTCGTCCGGAAGCCGCGCTCGCGCAGGGCCGCAGCCAGCTCCTGCTGGGTTCGGATCGGGCGCTGCACGACCAGGTCTTTTATGGCCCCCTGGCGGAGCTGCTTCATGACCTCCATGGCCTGATCGGGCGCCCGGGTCTACCGCAACCAAACGACGATGACGACCGCCGCCAGGATGAGCCGATAAGCCACGAAGATATTGAGGGAGCGGGTCCGCAGGTAGCCCAGCAAGAACCCGATCGCCAGCATCCCGGACACGAACGCGGCCACCATCCCGACCACCAGCGGGCCGGCGCTGACGGTGACGCCTGCCTCGCCGGTCGCAAGCTTGCGGACCTCGAAGAGTGCGGCGCCGGCCGTGATCGGGGTCGCCATCAGGAATGAGAAGCGAGCCGCCGCCTCACGATCGAGCCCGGCCACCCGTGAAGCCGAGATCGAGATCCCGGAGCGACTGATGCCCGGGACCAGCGCGAGCGCCTGGGCGGCGCCGATGGCGATGGCGATCGGGAACGTGACGTCCGCGACGCCCTTCGTCCGACCGCCCCAGCGGTCGGCCAGCCACAGCACGACGGCCCCGACCACCAGGGTCAGGGCGACGAGCCCGACGTCGCGAAACGCCGTCTCGATCACGTCGCTGAGCAGGAAGCCGGCGATCGCCGCTGGGATGGTCGCCGCGACCAGCAGCCATGCCAGCTTTCGATCCGGGTCTGCATCGAACGAGCGATCGCGGATGGCCGCGAGGCCGGCCGGCACGAGGCGCACCCAGTCGGACCGGAAATAGACCAGGAGCGCCGCCAGCGTCCCGATGTGGAGCATCACGCTGAACGCCAGCGAGGTGATGAACGGGTCGGTCCAGCCGAACAGGAACGGCACGATGATCAGGTGCCCCGACGACGAGACCGGCAGAAACTCTGTGAGCCCCTGCACGATGCCCATGATCAGGGCCTGGACGAAGGTGTCCATGCGATCGAGCGAGCGTGCGGCGCCGGCCGCCCGCTCCGACCCTCCTTACCGAATGAACAGGGGGGCCAGGACGAGCGAGATCGTCGCCAGCAGTTTCACCAGGACGTGGAGCGACGGACCGGCAGTGTCCTTGAACGGATCGCCCACAGTGTCGCCGACAACTGCCGCCGCGTGCGCCTCGGAACCTTTGCCGATGACGTTGCCGTCGTCGTCTGTGAGGTGGCCCGATTCGATGTACTTCTTGGCGTTGTCCCACGCGCCGCCGCCGTTGTTGAGGACGGTCGCGAGCAGGACGCCCGAGATCGTTCCGACCATCAGCATGCCGGCGACCGCCTCGGCGCCGAGCAGGACCCCGATGGCGATCGGGGTGGCAACGGCGACCATGCCCGGCAGGATCATCTGCTTGAGCGCGGCCTTTGTGGTGATGTCCACGACCCGCGCGTAATCCGGACGCTGGGTGTAGTCCATGATCCCGGGCATCTCGCGGAACTGGCGGCGGACTTCGACGATGATCGTCTGGGCCGTGGTGCCGACGGCGCGGATCGCGAGCGCGCTGAAAAAGTAGACGAGGGTGGCAGCGATCATCGCCGCGATGAACACGTTGACGTTCGCCAGGTTGACCGAGTCGAGGAGCTCCACTCCGGGGACGCCGGCCTCGATGCGCCGGTTCTGGATCTGGTTGACCTTGTCGATGTAGGCGCTGAACAGCAGGAACGCGGCCAGCGACGCGGATGCGATCGCATAGCCCTTGGTGAGCGCCTTGGTCGTGTTGCCGACCGCGTCAAGGCGATCCGTGATCTCGCGAGCGCCCTTCTCGATCCGGCTGAACTCGGCGATCCCGCCGGCGTTGTCGGTGATGGGCCCGAAGGTGTCCATCGCAAGGATGTACGCGGTCGTCATGAGCATGCCCATCGTCGCGACGGCGGTCCCGAAGATTCCGCCGACGTTCCGACCGTCAGCCGATAGCAGGTTCGCCTGTTCGCCCAGCCAATGGCTGGCGAAGAGGGCGATGCTGATCGTGATGGCGGTCACCGCAGTTGTCTCGAAGCCGATCGCCGTGCCGGCGATGATGTTCGTGGCCGGACCGGTCTTGGAGGCCTCGGCGATCTCACGCACGGGTCGGTAGCTGCCAGCCGTGTAGTACTGCGTGATGTAGACGAAGGCGACACTCGTCGCAAGTCCGACGATCCCAGCGACGAAGAAATAGAGCCACGTCGGGAAGCCGCCCTGGCCGACCGAGCCGTTGGTGTCCATCATCACGTACGTGGTGATGGCGAGCCCGAGGACGGACAGTAGGGTGGTGACCCAGTAACCGCGGTTGAGCATGTTCATCGGGTTCTCGTCTTCCTTGCCCCGGACGAAGAAGATGGCCACGATGGTGGCCAGCAGCCCGAAGGCGCGCACGACGAGCGGGAAGAAGATCCACGCCTGCGGGTTCGGCCAACCGGCCGTCACGGCGATGGCGTAGACCCCGACGCCGAGGATCATCGCGCCGATGTTCTCGGCCGCCGTCGACTCGAACAGGTCCGCGCCACGACCGGCGCAGTCGCCCACGTTGTCGCCCACGAGGTCCGCGACGACACCGGCGTTGCGGGGATCGTCCTCGGGGATGCCCTTCTCGATCTTGCCGACGAGGTCGGAACCGACGTCGGCGGCCTTGGTGTAGATGCCGCCGCCCAGTTGCGCGAACAGTGCGACGAAGGAGGCGCCGAACCCGAAGCCGACGATGAGGAACGGCGCTTGGGCGACGGTGACCTCGCCGATGAACGTGGAGTAGGCCATGAAGATGCCCCACACGCCCAGCAGTGACAGGGCGACGACGAGGAAGCCGGAGACCGCGCCGCCGCGCATCGCGACCTGGACCGCCTCGACCAGGCTGCGCCGAGCAGCCGACGCCGTTCGCACGTTCGCCTTGACGCTGATGAACATGCCGATGATCCCCGACGCCATGGAACAGGCCGCGCCGACGATGAACGCGATCCCGGTCATGATCCCGATCGGGGCGCCGGCCAACGATGGCACGTCGGCGACCTCGGGAGTCTCGATGATTGTGATCAGGATCGCGATCAGGACCGCCCCGACCAGGGCCAGGATCCCGATGGTCGTGTACTGCCGCCGGATGAACGCGACCGCGCCCTCCAGGATGGTCCCGGCCACGTCCTGCATCGCCTGTGTCCCCGTGTCACGGGCGAGCACGTCGCGCGCCAGGTAGATCGCAAAGAGGATGGCGATGATGCCCGACGGCAGGATGATCAGCTGAAGTGAACTGGCGTCCATCGGGTCTTGCGGTCCTCCTCGAGATGGGCTGTGGATCGGGGTCCGGCAGGGCCGCACGCGGCGCCACTCGGGAACGACGACCGGGGAGAGCAGGGGCTAGGCGGTCCCGTCGGTATCCGCGAGGTGGCGGGACCTTGCAGGCCGTCGCGGAGTGTAACAAGGCACGAGAAGTCGGGTCAAACCCGCTGGCCGGGCCGGTTATGCAGGGGCCGGATGGGCAACGGCGGCTGGGGAGGCCAGCACCTATACTGCGCGTCTTGTGACCCGACGACCCATGTTCGGGTGTCTCTTCGAGATCGTCGAGACACTCGTCCTCACACTGATCATCTTCCTCGTCATCCAGACGTTCATCGCCCAACCGTACAAGGTCCAGCAGCAGTCGATGGAGCACACGCTGGAACCCGACCAGTACGTCCTGGTGGACAAAGCGACCCCCCGCTTCGACACCTACAAGCGGGGCGACATCGTCGTGTTCACGCCACCGCCCGACTGGTCGCGCGAGGATGAGACACCGTTCATCAAGCGGGTCATCGGCCTCGGTGGCGAGACCGTCGAGATCCGTGACGGCGACGTGTTCATCAACGGCGCCAAGATCAACGAGCCGTATCTCTTCGCGACCCAGGGCGGCGACCCGACCCAACCGACGACCGTCCCCGACGACCAGCATCGCTGGGTGATCCCAGCTGGAGAGCTCTTCCTGATGGGCGACCACCGCTCGAACTCGGCCGACTCGCGGATGTTCGGACCGGTCGAGTCGGGGCAGGTCATCGGTCGTGCCTGGCTGCGCTACTGGCCGATCGATGTCTTCGGGATCCTCCGGACGCCCACCTATCCGGAGCAGGCACCGACGACGCAATGAGCCGCCCGGCGTGAATCCGGCCCTCGCGGGGGTCGCGCTCGCGGTCATCGTCGGGGCCGTGGTCGCCGGCTCCGCCCGGAACGCACGCTCGGCGATCCTCGGTCTGGTGGTACTGATGGTCGCCGCGCCACTTTTGGCTGACCCTCCGGCCGCGCCGCTGGGACTGGCTGCCCGCCTCGTCGCCGCGGTCCTGGCCGGCTATCTGCTCTGGGTCGCGACGCGCGGTCCCGGGACGCGGACCGGTGGCACGCTCGTCGGCTGGCCGACCGAAAGCTTCCTGGCGGCCGCGGCGGCGGTCGTGGGCTATGCCAGCCACGGGCTCGGTGCACCAGGCGTGGGACCGGTGCTCGCCGCCGCCGCCGGATTCGCGCTGGCGGCGCTGGCCATCCTGCCGGTCCTCAACGGCCGCGACATCCTGCGCATCGGCATCGGACTGATGCTCCTCCTGACCGGCGCCCTCCTCGTCCGCACGAGCCTGGGCGGCACGCCCGACGAGCTAGAGGACATCCTCACCGCCGGCCTGGTCGCCACGCTCGGTGGGGCGGTGGCGATCCTGGCGATCGCGACGCGATCCGACGGCCGGCCCGGCTTCGAACTGAGCGCGACGACCCCGCACCGCTCCAGCCATGGCGCCGACGCTCACCCGATCGAGCCGCGATGAGCCTGGTCGTTTTCGTCGTCGTCACCTTCGGGTCCGCCTGCCTGGCGATCGCGCTGCGCGCCCGACGCCGCTGGGCCCTTGGGGTGGGCCTCGTCGGGTTGGCGGGCGCCGTCGTCGCAGCCCTCGGCATCGACCCCGCCCAGACATCGGTCATCGCCGGGAGCGGGCTGGCGACGAGCGCCTACCTGCGCCTCTTCCTGGTCCTCGCCTCTGTGGTCGGGCTCGGGTTGATGGTCGCCGGTCGCGCG
>JANMBS010000135.1:0-2126 GCA_031360525.1 Thermomicrobiales bacterium | reverse complement strand
GCGAGGACGCTTTCCCTCGTCCCCTCCAACGCGCTGGTCCCGGACCTCTCTCCAGCTTCACCCATGTCAGGAATATACAAGAAAGAGCAATCTACGATATGCTTCGCATACGAAGTCAGGAAAAGCGAACGGCGCGCGTGCCCCAAACGGTCGCCTGTGCGTGCCCAGTGAGTGGCGAGACCGGCCTGACAACGAGTCGCCTCGGCGACCAGGAAGGTTCCAGACCCATGGTCCAGTTCTCGATGCGCAGGCTTACCGGCTTGCTCTCGGCATCCGCGCTCATCGGCACGTTGCTCGTTGCGAGCCTGCCCGCCGTGGCCTCGGCAGCCGCAGGTGTCTGCACACCGACCGGCTTCTTCCGGGACGGGATCAATCTCACCGCTGCCCAGATCGGTGGAGACGTGCTTGGTCCGCTTGATGCTGGCGGCTGCAATATCGGCGTTTACTACGCCCCCGGCACAACGGGGTCCGTGACGGCAGCCAACATCTATGGCGCCAACTACTTTGGCGTCGTGGTCGACGGGGCGTCGGTGGACGTGATCAACAGCCGGGTTCATGACATCGGCGAGTTTCCGCTCAACGGGTCCCAGCACGGCAACGCCATCGCGTACCTCAACGGGGCGACCGGCACCATCAGCGGCAATACGGTCTTCAAGTACCAGAAGAACGGAATCACCGTCAGCGGCGACGGAACGTCGGCGCAGGTCCTGGACAACACCGTAACCGGTGAGGGCCCGGTCAAGTACATCGCCCAGAACGGCATCCAGATCTCGTTCGGCGCGACGGCCAGGCTGGTCGCTAACAACGTCAGCTTGAATGACTACACGCCGGCGAAGGTCACTGCCTGTGGCCTCTTGATCTACAAGGCGGGTGGCGTCAGCGGCGCGACAAAGAACGGGTTCTCGTCCATCAGGGCCGACAACAATTTCCACAACAACGAGACCGACATCTGCAACTTCGGCAGGGGCGGCGGCTTCAACTCCTAGCCCGAAGCCGCGCCATGCGAGCAAGGGGAGTGCCCATCGGGCGCTCCCCTTTCCTTATCCCGAGTGGTATAAGCGCCTCCAGCTCAGGACCGGCCGGCCGAACAGCTTCGTCTCGCTGACCTCGTTCTAAGGCAGGAGCTGCGGCTCAGGGTGCCTTCGGATCCACGAGTCGGCAGCGACGGATCAGCGGGCAGGCGGCGTGGTCGGGGCGCTGCGCGTGGCAGACCACACGTCCGTGCTGGATGAGGTTGACGTGAGCTTCGTGCCTTTCGTCGGGCGCGAACATGCCGAGCACGAGATCGTGGGCATCCTCGATCGATGCTTTTGGCGGCAGCATGCCGACCCGGCGCATGACGCGGTCGACGTGACGGTCGATCGGCAGCAAGGGGTGACCGAACGAGAACAGCAGGAGGACAGACGCGGTCTTCTTGCCGATGCCGTCGATCTGGGTCAGCCACTCACGCGCCTCGAGGGGCGGCAACTCCCCGAGGAACTCCAGCGAGTAGTCGCCGCGATCTTCGCGGATGCGGCGGAGCGTGGCCTGGATCCGTGGCGCCTTCAAGTTGCCGAGCCCGCCCGGCCAGATCGTCTCGACCAGCTCGGGGAGTGGCGCGAATTCGATGGTGGCCCAATGGGGCGCGACCCCCTCGGGCAGCCCCTCGCCGCCCCAGCCGGCACCCGGGTTGTGGGCCTGGACCTGGCCCGCGCCCGGGTAGCGGGTGCGGAGAGCCTCGAAGGCAACCTCGGCGTTGGTGTCGGCGCTGTTCTGGGTCAGGATCGTGAGAATCAGCTCGCTCGTCGGGTCGAGCCGGCGCTGCCACGTGGGCCGCCCGTATCGTCCGGCCAGGCTCTCGAGCACGAACGGGACGAGGCCCGGCCGGTCGCGCTCGAGGCGCCTGGACCAGGTCCCACCCGGATCCGAGAACTTCCGCTTCCGGGGCCGGCGGGCGGGCTTGGGATCGGGCTTCTGGCGCGGCGCGGACGCGGTCATCGATCAATGCCGGCGATGGCGCTGACCCCGACCAGCCGAGCGAGTCGCTCGCCGCAGCGTTCCAGCGGGGTCGATCCCGCGGCCATCGCCTCCTCGACGGTCTGGGGCCGTTCGACGACGGGCACCGCAACCGCCCCCACGCTCGCCAG
>JANMBS010000111.1:0-1605 GCA_031360525.1 Thermomicrobiales bacterium | reverse complement strand
ACCCAAGCACGAACCCGATCCCTCGGTCGCCGGCGGGCAGTCGGCTCACGAGGCCGGCCGGGGGGCGACCCGTCATCACGCGCGCCACGCCAGCACGTCCCGGACCGAGCGCCACGTCACGGCGACTGCGCCCGCGGCGAGGACCCGCCAGCCGATCACGAGGACGACGAGGACCGCCAGCCCGTTGACGCCGAGGGCATGCGTCCGCGCCAGGAAGACCACCAGGAGCGCGCCGGCGACGAGATCGACCGTGGCCCATCGCCTGCGCGCCACGAACGCCCCGAGCCGTTCCGCCACGAGCCCGAGCAAGAGGAACAGGAGGAGGCCGGCCGGGCCGAAGTTCGCCCAGGCCTCGCCGATGATGCCGGGCGCCGCGTAGCCGGGCGGCTCCTGGCCGGGGAAGAGGCGGGGATAGACCCAATAGCCGAGGTTCGGGATGTCCGGGCGGCCCAGGACCGGGCCCAGGCGGCGGACCCAGGTGAGTCCGCCGAAGTACGGCTGTTCGGCCGGGATGGCGACCTGGAGCGCCTCGAGTGTGCGTGGCTGGATCAGCACGACCCGGTTGATCGTCCGCTCGACCGCGAAGGCGAGCTCCCGACCCGCCGCCTGATCGTACGAGCGCAGGATCTGGATCCCGCCGAACGCCAGCACGACCACCAGCGCCAGGGCCGCCAGTCGTCGCGGCCGGAGGTGCCAGCCCGCGAGCCCGATCCCCACGAGGACCACGGCCAGCAGCTCAGCGACGAGGTAGCGGCTGGCGAGGATGATGTCGAGGGCGACGAGGAGCCCGACGGCGAGCCAGGCCGCCCGTCGCCGACGCGCCGCAGCGATGCTCGCGCGGCCGCGCGTTCCGAGCACGAGGACGAGGGCGAGCGCCGGCATCGTGACGCGCATGACCTGCACGGGCAGCCCCGCCAGTTCCGCCCGCGCGCCCGTGATGTCGCCGGCAAGGAACGGGAGGCCCACCCGGATGAGGGTCGGCGCGATCAGGGCGAGCCCGAGGGCCGCCAGACCGGCGACAACCCACGGACGGAGGGGGATGGTGTCGTTATGGTCGGCGCCGTCAGCGTCGGTCGCGTCGCGGGGCGGTGCGGGTGTCGCGCGGCGGCGGGCCAGCCGATCGCTCCCGGCCACCGCCAGGGCGAAGGCCAGGACGGCCCCGGAGACGTAGACCGCCGGCCCGAAACGGTCGTCCAGGGCAAGGCGCGCCGACCCGATCCCGAAGAAGACCGCGCTGAGCCCGAGCCACCAGACAGCGGGATGCCAGATGCCGAGCCCGCTCCGGATCGTGGCCGCGCGCGTGAGCAGCCCCGCGGCGACAAAGGCGGCAACGAGCAGGCTGACGATCGCGAGGCTCATGGCGGGCCAGTGTCGTCGGTCTGGGGGCCCGTGGCCGCCAGGGCGGCGCCGGCCGCACTCGCGGCCTCGCTCGCGTGACCGTGCGGCAGGCGCGCGGAGAGCAGCGCATACGACGCCACGCCGAGCAACCCGAGTGGAAGGGTCGAGACCAGCCGGTAGCCGAACGCGATGTTGCCCGTCGCACTCATGCCGACGAGCCCGGTCGCCGTTGCCCGCGTAAAGTTCAGCGCGCCGCCACCGGCGCGC
>JANMBS010000027.1:0-7531 GCA_031360525.1 Thermomicrobiales bacterium | reverse complement strand
TCGATGGCTATCAGCGGGCATGACCGACGACTTCCTGTACGGATCGCGCACGCTCTACGAGACCTACAACAGGGCCTCTCGATCGTGCCGACCCGGGAGCTGCCGTGGTATCGCATCGCCTGGGACCTCAGCCACGCCGATCACACCGGATCCACCTTCGACGAGCACGCACCTCTGGTCGAGGAGTTGCTCGATCGGATCCGGACCGACGGTCCGCTCTCGTCGACAGACGTCGCGCCGCGAGCGGCCATCGACTGGTATTGGCGGCCGACCAACCAGGTCCGGGCGATCCTCGAGGCGCTGGCCGAGGCGGGGATCCTGGGCCTCGCACGGCGCGAGGGTAACCGCCGGATCTACGACCTGACTGAACGCCTCTTACCGGCAGATCTACTGGCGCAGCGGTTCGCGGAGCGTGACCAGCGCCGCCGCAAGCTGTTGTCCCGCTACCGGGCACACGGCCTCCTCGGGCGCTCGGGGAGTGCCGAGATCTGGATCGGTGTGGCGAACGCTCCCCGTCATGGCACGCGACCCGATTTGCCGACCCGCGCCGACCTCCTCGCCGAGCTCGTCGAGTCCGGGGACCTCGTGCCAGTCACCATCGACGGGATCCGGGGCGAACGGTTCATCCTGGCCGAGGAGACCGCCCTCCTCGAGGCGGCCGCGGCGGAAGTGGCCGCGCGGAACGGCGATGACGACGACAGGTCGAGGGGCGTCGCATTCCTCGCGCCCCTCGATCCATTCGTGTGGGACCGCGCGTTCCTGCGCTCGCTGTACGAGTTCGACTACGTCTGGGAGGTGTACGTCCCGGCACCGAAGCGTCGCTGGGGCTACTACGTCCTCCCACTCCTGTTCGGCGACCGGCTGGTCGGACGGATCGAGCCGCGGTTCGACCGGCGCGCACGGACCGTGAACATCATCGACGTCTGGTGGGAGAGCGGCTTCGATCCGCTGGCGGCCGGCGGGTTCGTTGCGGGGTTGGTCGAGGCGCTGGAGGCGCTGGCCCGCTTCGGCAACGTCGACCGGGTCGTCCTCCCGCGGGCGACCCGGCATCAGACGCTGGGTCGGGCGATCCGCGATCGGCTCGGCTATCGGGGTCGGATCAGAGGTTGATGCGGATCGTCCGCCAGGAGCCCCAGTTGCCGGCCTTGTCGCGGGCTCGAACTCGGACTTCGCGGTCGTACGCGTTCAACCAGGTGACGCTCCTGGAGGTCGCGGTCGTCGTTCCCCAGGAGTGCCACGTTCCACCGACGCGGCGCCGTTGCACCTCGAAGTAGCGGAAGCCTGCGGTGAGGACCTGGAGACGGGTATCGGCGCCCGACCAACGGATGGTGACGCGAACCTTCGCGGCGGCGGCCGAGTGCCTGCTGGTTGTTCCGAACTTCGCCCAGGCGCCCGTCTCGTCGCGTTCCTTCAGGAAGACGCCGGCGTAATACATCTTGCCGGTGGCCGACTCCGCGGCCCCGTAGCCGACGTAGTTGTAGCCGGTCGACATCATGATCGCATTGTGACCGGGCGACGCCATCCAGGCCCGGATCGACTCGGCTGGCGAGTACTCCATCGGGTAGTTGTTCCAGGCGATGATCTCGCCGGCGGCATACCAGCCCAGCCCGGCGTCACGGATCCGGTCGAAGACCTTCTGGCCGTTCGGCTCCGTGTGGCTCATGACGTCGTTGGCGGCCATGACCTCGGCCCGGTCGCGGGCGATCGACATCAGGTCGGCGTCGATGCGCAGGGCGACGAGGTCGCCCGCGGCGCGCTTGCGGTTCGTCAATGTGACGAGGTCGGATTCGGCCTGCCTGAGCGCGGCGTCGGTGACCGGTTCGGTCGGGCCGCGGACGATCGTCTCGGCCATGGCGGCGCCGGTAAGCGGCACGAGCAGCATTCCGGCGAGGAGGACGGGGATGAGGCGGCGGGTCTTGGTGAGCACGAAATGATCGTGGTCGCATCGCCCCTCGCCCGGAATGGGCCGGGTGTCACGGTCGCCCGGCGCGTTGGTACGGGCACCGCACCGCCCTGTGCCTCCCCGGACTTCACCCGGTCAGGACGGCCCGAACCGGACAGACGCCGAACTCGTGTGGGACGATGGGGCCAACCACACCGGACCCCACCCTACGTTCGAGGAGAAACCCGATGGCCGCCATCCGACGTGCCGAGGCCACCTGGTCCGGCGCCCTGACCACGGGCTCGGGCGAGGTCTCCGCGATCTCGTCCGGAGCATTTTCCGCTCTGCCCGTGAGCTGGGCGGCCCGGACCGAGAGCTCGGATGGCCGGACGAGCCCTGAGGAGCTGGTCGCCGCCGCCCATGCCGCCTGCTTCGCGATGGCGCTGTCGGGGGCCCTCGCCCGGGCCGGGACGCCCCCCGAGCGCCTGGACGTCTCCGCCGAGGTCACCTTCGACAAGGTCGACGCGGGCTGGCGGGTCGTGTCCAGCGCGCTGACGGTCCGCGGCCGGGTCGAGGGCATATCCGCCGCCGATTTCGAGGCCGCCGCCGAATCGACCAAGGACGGTTGCCCCATCAGCGTCGCCCTGGCCGGCAACGTCGCGCTGAGCGTCGCGGCGACGCTCGAAGGCTGACCCGGCGATCTCCGGGGCCGGGGTGATCTAGCCGATCGTCAGGAGCCGGCGCGGGTTGGCGACTGTCATCGTGGTGATCTCGTCCTGCGAGACACCGGCGACGCGCAGCCGGGGTAGGAAGGTCTCGACCAAGTAGATGTAGCCGTTGCCGCCATAGCGCTTGAGCTGGGAGTCGTGACAGACGTCCTGGCTGAGAAGGATCCGATCCGCGTGTCCGCGCGACAGCAACTCGCACAGGAGCTCGATGACGCGGTCCTCCCCGAGTCGCTCGGTCGGCGTGAACGACATGCCGAGGAAATCGAACTCGACGTTGGCCCCGCGTTCGATGATCGCCACGTAGTGGTCGAGGACCGGGTACGAATCGGCATGGCCGACGACGACCCGCCCGAGGTCCGCCCCCTCTTCCTCGAAGATGCGCAGCTGGGCGAGCCCGACGTCGGACAGCACCGCGTGGGTCGTGATCGCGAGACCCGTCCGCCGCGACGCCCGGGCGGCCGCCCGATGGACGCGCTCCTCCGAGGGCGACACCCACGGCTTGTCGGTCCCGATCTCGCCGATGATGCCGGGTCGCACCCCGGATCCCCCCACCCCCTCGGCCGCCTCGCGGATGAGCTCGTCGGCGAGGTCGTCAGTCGAGCGCCGGTCGATCCGGGCCTCGGGCGGGTAGTACGCGGTTCGGTACCAGCCGCAGCCCATCACGACGTGGAGGTCGCTCGCCTCGGCGACGCCCACGAGCCAGGTCGGATCCCGGCCGACGCCCGGGAGCGTGAGATCGACCAGCCCGCCGCCTCCGGCCTCCCGGAAGCGTGCCAGCTCGGCCAGGATGACCGGCTCGTCGCGGGTCAGTTGCCAGTAATCCCAGCGGCCCTCGATGTGCCACAGGGCGATCTGGGTGTGCTCGTGCGGAAGGATGAAGCCGAGCGCATCCGGCTCGATCGGACCGAGGACCGTCTGGACATGGGCCATGGTGAGCGACGCTACGCCGTCGCGGTCTGGTCCGGGAGAACGTGAATCGAGCGGACCAAGGTCATCCATTGACCGACAGCCGCTCGTGCAAGACACTGAACATGGGATACAACACACCACCAGTCGAGATACCCCTTGCACCTCGAGCCCCCGAATAGGGTCATCGAGCTGCGACGCGGGGGAGTGCGGCCGCAATTTGCCACGGCTCGCTCAGCGCAGAGGAACTCAGGGCTCCGGCGCTGGCGATTCCTCGGGCGGAGTTGACGTGTCAGTGACCGACACGACATTGCAAGGCCCCGAGCCGCAATAGACCGCAATCGCTGTTTCCGCCAGCAAGTCGTGGTCCCCCGCTAGGTAGATGTCCACGATGTACTCGGCCTTGGTCGCGGCCGCAGCAGCTGAATCGTGTGGCAGGAAAATGACGTAGTAATGAGCATCGGCGATTGTCTCAGGGGCGAGGAAGCCATCTTCGTTCGCAATGGCGATCGCGACCTTGACAGCCTCGTTGCAAGAGGGATGGTCGGCGGACGTACAGTCCGCAGGCGCTTCGACGAACGGATCCACGAGCGGCCCATGATCCAGCGTAGGCTCGAGCGTCTCCGGTTGGACGGGTTGGGGCTCCACGACGAAGCAGCCATCGAAGCAAACGGTATGGACGGCCGCCTGCGACCCATCATCGAGGTCGAACACGACGATCGCGCCACCCCCGCTGCCATATGCGGCGCCAGGCGCAAGATACGTCATATAGAAGTGCGCCTCGCCGATCGCCGTAGGCAAGAGCCCGTGTCGCGCTATCGCTGCCTCCTTGGCCAGCGTGAGCCGCGTCTCGCACTCGGGGTTGCTGGCGAGGCAATCGAGCGGGATGCCCACACGAATGTCGTCCACGACACTCCCGTTAGCCAAAACATGACCAGATGGCGCCGTTTCGGGCGTAGCCTCCGCGGCAGTCGGCAGCCTGGAACAGCCGATCACGATCAGCGATAGTGCAAGCAGAACCAGCGAGCGGAGAACTGACCGGCGCACGTTCAGGTCCTCCATCTCACTAGCAGGTCGTGTAACCATTGAGGGAGGTCTGGATCGGACTAACGGGACCAGAGTATGTACTTATGGTATTAATCCAGCAGCTCGGGTAGCCCAAGCCTTGGTCGTTCGCCACAGCTGCTGACCCGTTGCCCTCCAAATACCACCATGCTCCGCCGTTCGAGAGCCTGAATGAAAGGCCCCGAAGGCGGACCTGATTCGACGACGAGGTCGACCCAAACTGAGTCTGCTTGCTGTGATTCTCGATCCCGTACCAGACCTCTGGGACGGATGATGCGTTCTGAATAATCTCGCGCCAGCCGTACCACCCTGCGTGCGACAGGTCGTCGACCTTGAGTCGCCAGTAGACGAAACCTCCGGGAGCGTAGCGATAGATGCTAAATCGGATGCTGTCGCCGATGGCCGGGTAGAAGTCGAGGCCTATCGGCGAGACGTTGTCAACGTTGCCTATTCCCCCGTTGACTGTTGCCCACCAGTTCATGGCTGAGGAGTTACAGGTCGGGGGGTCGCTGATAGATCCGACCGACCCGAATCCGATCTGCTTGAACTCCGTAGTCCCCTGCATGTTCGCCGGCCAGACCTGAGCGGCACAGCTCTGTTGCGGGGTACCGTTGGAATTCGTGCAGGCGCGCAGTTGACGGACAACGACTTCGCCCTGGGCTGCGTAGTAGGTCGAACTGGCTCGAAACACGTGCCACGTTGGCGCATAGTTCGAGGCAATGTTTACGCAGTTCGAGAAAGGAGCGGCGCTGACGGGGGTTGCGAACGCCAAGGTGAGCGTCATCGCAGTCAGAAGGGCTACCGTTCTGCGGCGCAAATGCATCGCCAGACCCTCTGCGTGGGACACACGATAGCTGGGTGTGTCAATTGGTCTTTTGACCATCACCGTGTTGTCACGAAGTAGTCGTCAGCCGCCCGTGAGGATACCGATGTTCACTCGCTGGGGAGCGTTCGTCTACCGCTTCCGCCGTCCCATCGTCCTGTTCGCGGTCATCGTGGCCATCGCCAGCGCGATGCTCGCGACCCAGACATCGTCTGCGCTGTCGGCGGGTGGGTGGCTCGACGCGGACTCCGAATCGGCCGCGGTCTCCGCCCGGCTCGACACGGAGTTCGGTGCCGGCAAGAGCTCGGTCATCGCGCTCTTCCGATCCGCGACGCCAGGTGCGGACGCGACGTCGGCCGGATTCCAGGGCGCGATCGCGACCGCGACGGCCGGCCTCGCCACGACGCCACACGTGACCGGGATCGTCGGTCACGCGGAGACCGGCGACACGCGCTTCATCAGCACGGCGGGCGACGCCGCGTACATCGTCATCGAGCTGGACCTGACCGATGAGGAGTCGGTCGAGGTCGTCGACGACATCCGGGCCACCATCGTGCCGCCGTCCGGCTACACCTACCAGCTCACTGGCTACGGCCCGATCACCAAGGACTCGGCGGAGCAATCCGAGAAGGACCTCCAGAAAGCCGAGGTCGTTTCCCTCCCGGTCGTCGCCCTCGTGCTCGTCCTCGTCTTCGCCTCGATCGTGGCGGCTGGGCTGCCGCTGCTGGTGGCCGGTCTGGCGATCCCCAGCAGCCTCGCCCTCATCTACGTCGTCGCCCAGCAGATCGAGATGAGCATCTTCGTGCTCAACATCGCGACGATGCTCGGGCTCGCCCTGGCGATCGACTACTCGCTGTTCATCGTCAGCCGGTTCCGCGAGGAATTGCGCCGCGGCCGGACGGTCGCAGAGGCCGTCGAACGCGCCGTCGGGACGGCCGGCAAGGCGGTCGCCTTCAGCGGCATCGCGGTGGCCATCGGGCTGTCCGGGCTGCTGTTGTTCGAGGCCCCGGCGATCCGCTCGATCGGCATCGCGGGTGCGATCGTCGTGCTCTGCTCCGTCATCTTCGGGCTGACCTTCCTGCCAGCCGTCCTGGGCATGCTCGGCCACCGCGTCAACGCGCTGTCACTGCGCGGTCTGCGCCACCGCATCCGGCCGATCGCCGACGGGGTCGAGCCGGCAAGGACCGCGCGCTGGGAACGCGTCGCGCACGCCGTCATGCGCCGCCCGATCGCGGTCCTCATCCCGACCCTCGCCATCCTGCTCATTGCCGGCAGCCCGTTCCTGCGCCTCGAGCAGGGCGTGCCCGGCGCCGAGATCTACCCGCCGGGCGTCGAGAGCCGTGACGCCTATGTCGCATTGCAAACCGAATTCGCCCCGGGGGAGACGACCCCGATCGTCATCCTGGCCGACGTCCAGGGCTCGCCGACGGACCTCGCCAACATCCAGGCGATCGACGCCTACGCAGCCCACGTCGACGCGCTCGAGGGCATCGATCGGGTCGAGAGCCCGTTCGTCATCCACGATCCGGCGACCGGGGCGCTCCTGACCCCGGAGCAGGTCGCGACGCTCTATGCGCTCCCAGCCGACCAGCGTCCTCCCGGGCTCGATTCGCTACTCGAGCTCTATGTCCGCGACTCGACGGTCCGGCTCGACGCTATCAGCCCGCTCCCGCCGTCGCGACCGGAATCGACCGATCTCATCCCCGAGATCCGCGCCATCGACCCGACTGCCGGGGCCACGACACAGGTCGGCGGCAGCGCTGCGATCGGCCATGACTTCCTGGTCTCGCAAGCCGAGCGTGCGCCATATGCCGTCGGGCTGACGCTGCTCGCCAGCGGCGTCATCCTGTTCCTTCTCTTTGGGTCGCTGGCCATCCCGATCAAGGCCGTGATCATGACCCTGCTGTCGATCACCGCGAGCTTCGGGGCGATGGTCTGGATCTTCCAGGAGGGCAACCTCTCGAACCTGCTCGACTTCGAGCCGCTCGGCTACACCATCGCCGGCAACCCGATCATCATGTTCTCGGTCATCTTCGGGCTGTCGATGGACTACGAGGTCCTGCTGCTATCGCGGATCCAGGAGGCCTACCGTCGGACCGGCGACAACACCGCGTCGGTGGCCGAAGG
>JANMBS010000091.1:0-1792 GCA_031360525.1 Thermomicrobiales bacterium | reverse complement strand
GACCTTCTTCCCGATGCACGAACTCGGTCTGGCCGGGATGCCGAGGCGGATCGCCGACTACGCCTCGAGCGCGGGCTGGAACGACCTGAACCTGCTGGCGACGTTCGGCGGGTTCACCATCGCCGCCAGCATGCTGCTGCTCCTGTGGAACATCTTCATCTCGCTCCGCAGCGGATCGATCGCGGGTGACGATCCGTGGGAGGGCAATACCCTCGAATGGGCCACGAGCTCACCGCCGCCCGCCTACAACTTCGACCGCCTCCCCGAGATCCGCTCGGAGCGGCCCCTGTTCGACGTCCGGCATGGCCGGACGGCCGAGCACTGAGCGGGTAGCCGACATGGCGATGACGACCGACGCCCACACGACCCTCCCGGTCGAGCACAACCCGCTCGCCTCGATGCCGCACGATTCGCACGGCGGCATCAGCAACCCGGTCCTCGGGATGCTCCTGTTCATCACCTCGGAGGTGATGTTCTTCGGCGGGCTGTTCGCGGCCTATTTCAGCCTCCGGGCGAACGCACCGCAGTGGCCACCGATCAACCCGGAGAGCGGCGACCCCTTCCAACTCGCGATCCTGCCATTTGTCGGGCCGGCGACCATCCTGCTGATCCTGAGCTCATTCACCTGCCAGATGGCGGTCTGGGGGATCCGGCGCGACGATCGGACCGCGTTCGTCCGGGCGATGGCCGTGACCGTCGTCCTCGGCATCGTCTTCCTGGCGATGCAGCTGATCGACTACTCGCTGCTCGGGGCGGAGGGCCTGACCCTCTCGTCCGGGCAGTACGGCACGACCTACTACACATTGACGGGGTTCCATGGCGCGCACGTCTTCGGTGGCGTGATCATGCTGTCGGTGGTGCTCTACAGGGGAATGGCCGGCCAGTTCAGCGGTAAGCACTACGACGCGGTCGAAGCGGCCTCGCTCTACTGGCACTTCGTCGACGTCGTCTGGATCCTGCTCTTCTCGCTGCTCTACCTGCTGCCCGGCAGGACCGCGGCCACCTAGGAGTCGATCGCCATGCATCCGCTCCGTCACCCGCGCAACGCGGCGCTCGTCGGGATCCTGTTCGTGGTCATCGGCGCGTTGTATTGGGCCATCCCCTACTTCGGCGGCTGGCACGTCGACTACGCCGGCACGACGATGTTGATCATCCTCGGCGCGGCGATGGCACTGATGGCCTACGTTCTCGTCGCGGGCTCGTCGGACGAGTGATTCGGACCGCTTCCGGCCACCCGACTGATCTGACCTGACCGATGCTCGAACAGCTCTGGACCAGCATCCTCGAACTGGTGGCGCAGGTCGTCACGCCCGATTGGGGCGTTCTCGTCTCGCTCATCCCGGTCGCGATCGCGGTCCTCGTCGCGGTCGTCCTGCTGCGGCTCTTCCTGATGCTCGCGCGGGCGCCGAAACCACGTCGCGGCAAGGGCTATGTGACGCGCAAGACCCCGGCCGGTATCCACATGCCCGGCCCCTCGTTCGCCCCCATCTTCGCCGGGGTCGGGCTGTTCCTGGTCATGCTCGGGCTGGTCTTCGGCGGTGTGAGCCTGGTCCTGGGCGTGCTGGCCCTGGTGCTCACGCTGCTCTACTGGCTGGCCGA
This sequence comes from Thermomicrobiales bacterium, assembly GCA_031360525.1. Taxonomy (GTDB): domain Bacteria; phylum Chloroflexota; class Limnocylindria; order Limnocylindrales; family CSP1-4; genus SPCO01. The sequence continues at coordinate 193 of JANMBS010000091.1, read as the reverse complement.
AGGACTGCGCCTCTACGATCGCGATATCGGACCGACCCGCCCGGACATGCCGGTCGTCGTCCATGACGGTCCGCCACCAGGGGTCCATATGCCCGGACCGTCGTGGCGGCCGTTCGTCGGCGCGTTCGGGCTCTTCACCCTGTTCCTCGGGCTCGTCTTCGGTGGCTGGCTCCTGGCGGTGGGCGTCATCGCG
>JANMBS010000575.1:0-10439 GCA_031360525.1 Thermomicrobiales bacterium | reverse complement strand
CGCTGCGCCAGCTCGAACAGGAGGGCCTCGTCGAGTTCTTCCCGCACCGCGGAGCGATCGTGGTCGGGGTCGCCGACAGTGAGATCGAGACGATCTACGCGATCCGGGGACTGCTCGAGGAACGGGCGTTCGCGAAGGCCTGCCGGACGATCGACGACGCCGAGCTCGACGCCCTGGCCGCGACGGTCGAGCTGATGATCGAGGCCAGCCATGCCGGCGATGTCGCCGCCGTGACCGAGCACGACATGCGCTTCCACGGCCGGATCGTCGAGCTCTCCGGGTTCTCCTATCTGCGGCGGCTGTGGACCAGCATCGACGGGGTCGTCCGGCTGCGCGCCGCCAGCCAGGCGAAGCGCCCCGAGCTGGCTGACACCGGCTCCGCTCGGGAATGGCTGACCGAGCCATCGATCGAGCATCGCCAGCTGGTCGATGCCCTCCGCAGCCGACGGCCGGCGGCGGCCGCCAAGGCCGCGCGCGCACACGTCAACAGGGCCCTGGAGCGGGTGCACGAGGAGGAGCGCCGGTGATCGTGAGGACCGAGGTCCTCGTCCTCACTCACCACCTGTCACGCACGCGCCTCTTCGGGACCGGCTCCAACGTCACTCGCGATTCGGTCGTGGTTCGGCTGCAGGACGCGGACGGACCCGTTGGCTGGGGCGAGACCTACCTGGTGCCCGGCGTGGTCGAAGCGGCGCGAACGATGACCGCAGAACTCGTCGGCATGGACGCCGACCGCGCTGCCGCCGAGCTGACCGCCCGACCCGGCGCGCATCGCTGGGCGCTTGGCGCCGTGTCGATGGCGCTCGACGACCTGCGCGCCCGGTGCCGCGGGATCCCGGTCTCGGACCTCTACGGCACGCGCCGCCGGGAGCGGGTCCGCGCCTATGCCTCGAGTCGTGGCTACCTCGGCGGGCTCTCGCCAGAGGCGGCCTGGACGGACGAGATCGCCACCATCTGGCAGGACGGGTTCCGGGCGATGAAGCTGCGGATCGGTCGCTATCCGGTCGACGATGAGATCGGGGCCATCGAGCGGGTGGTGGCGGCTGCCCCGCCGATGACGTGGATGGCGGACGGCAATGGCGCCTACGACCTCGAGGAGAGCCGGCGGTTGGCGGCTGCTCTCGAGGCGCTCCGCTTCCGCTGGCTCGAAGAGCCGCTGCCGACTGGCGACTACCTCGCCTATGCGCCGCTGGCAAGCGAGCTGACGATCCCGCTGGCCGGCGGCGAGATCCTCGAATCGGCCACTGACGCGGAACCGCTCCTGCGGGCGGGCTCCTTCGACCTGGTCCAGCCGGATGTCTCGATCTGTGGCGGGATCGGCGGCGTCCTCGAGATCGCGGCGGCCGCCCATGACGCCGGGAAGAACCTCGTCCCGCACGCGTGCAGCGGCGCGATCGCCCTGGCCGCGACCCTCCACATCCTGGCCGTCCTCCCGCTCCCGCCCGATGCCCCGGCCTGGGCCGAACCGATCCTCGAGCACGATGTGGGCGAAAACCCGATCCGGACCGACATCCTGCACGTACCGCTCACGCTCGACGACGGCTGGATGACGATCCCCGACGGACCTGGGCTCGGTATCGAGGTCGACGAGGTGGCCCTCCGCCGCCTGGTGGCATGACCGCCCCGGACGATGAGGCCGCGATCGATCCCCATGCCGCGGCGGCCCTCGATGCCAACTTCGCCGAACTGATCCGCTGGTATGCCTCGCGACCGGGCGGCGAGATCGTTGAGGGCGACGACGTCACGCTGTGCTCCACGGGGCTCGCGTTCCGCTCGATCAATTGCGCCGTCGACATCGACCTCGACCCGGCCACGGCCGACCAGCGGATCGCCGAGGTCGGAGGCTGGTTCGTCGCGCGCGGGAAGCCGTGGCGCTGGCTGGTCGGCCCGACCTCCCGGCCGGTCGACCTCGAGGAGCGCCTGATCCGGGCCGGCTTCGAGCTGGTCAGCGACGGCGCCGGGATGGCCCTCGACCTCACCGGTTTCGAGCCCGAGGAAGCACCGGCCGGCGTCGAGATCGTGCCCGTCGACGACCTCGCCGGCCTCGACGCGTGGGAGGAGCTCCAGCGGCGGGCGCTGGCCCTCGACGCAGTTCGGACGCGTGCCTGGCGCGATGCGCACGATCGGGCGTTGAGTGCCGACATCCCGCTCCGCGACTGGATCGCAACGCTCGACGGGGTCCCGGTCGCGGCCGCCGCCCTGTTCGTCGCGGCCGGCGTGGCCGGCATCTACAACGTCGCCACCGTGCCCGAGGCGCGCGGCCGTGGCATCGGACGGGCCGTCACGGCGGCGGCACTCGCCGAGGCGGACGCGCGCGGCCACGGCACCGCAGTCCAGGGCGCGTCCGACCTGGGCTATCCGGTCTACCGCCGGCTCGGGTTCCGAGAGGTGTCGCGGCTCCGATCGTACGCATTCGTGGACACCAGCTGGCCCTGACCGTCCTGGGCTACGGACCCGCCCGGTAGTCCGTCGCGCCTGCTGGGCGGAGCCCGAACGCCATCGTTGGGGTGTTCCAGGCGATGCCGATCCGGCCCGTTCGATCGAGGGTGATCAGGCCACCGCGGCCCTTCACGCGCTCGAGGGTCGCGAGCGCCCGTTCGGCTGCGGCTTGGGGGTCCAGCCCGCTGCCGATGAGGTCGGCCGCCGTCTTGGCGAGGACGACCGGGATGATCCGCTCGCCATGTCCGGTCGTCGACGCGGCTCCGGTCTCGTTGTCCGCGTAGAGCCCCGCGCCGATGAACGGCGAGTCGCCGACCCGGCCGGCCGGCTTGAAGGGCATCCCGCCTGTGGACGTCCCTGCGGCGAGGTTACCGGCCCGGTCGAGGACGATCGCGCCGACTGTGTCGCGCCCGAACATCGTCTCGACCCAATCCGGATCGGGATGCGCCCGGCGCTCCTCCCAGAGTGCTCGTTCGTGGTCCGAGACGAGCTCGTCGGGGTCGCATGTCTCGACACCTTCGCGCTCCGCAAACTGTCGCGCCCCGGTCCCGGTGAACACCGCGAACGGGCTCTCCAGGACGCGCCGGGCCAGCGTGATCGCATGCGGAACGCCGCGCACCGCCACGACCGAGCCGACCTGCAGGGCTGCGCCGTCCATCATCCCGGCGTCCAGCTCGATCACGCCTTCCTCGCTGAGCGCGGATCCTCGTCCGGCACCGAAGATGCCGCATCCCTCGAGTTCGCGGACCGATCGTTCGACCGCGTCCAGCGCGCTGCCGCCGTCCTGGAGCACCTGCCAGCCAGCGCGTGCCGCCAACAGGCACCCCTCGCGGTGGCGCTCGTGGTCGGGCGGCGCGATGTCGAACGCGCCGCCGTGGACCGCGATCGCTGCCAGGTCGCTGGTCGACATCACGCGTCCAGTATCTCGCCGATCGGTCCTGACGCCTTGAGCCCGTGGCCGGTCATCGCCACGACGACCGTTCCGGGACCGCCGCCGACAGTGGATTGGGCCAGGCCGGCGTGCGCTGCCGCCGATGTCGGCTCGACGTAGATGCCCTGGGCGAGGAGCACGCGAACGGAGACGCGGATCTCGTCGTCGGTGACCGCGACGATGTCGCCGCCGGTCTCACGGATCGCAGCGAGGATCTGACGCGAGCGTGGCGGCCGGTCGATCCGGATGCCTTCCGCGATCGTCGGTCCGGGCGTGACCGCGTCCGCGTCGGCGGCACCGGCGCGGAACGCCCGTGCCAGCGGCGCACAAGCGTCGCTCTGGACACCGATCAGCCGTGGGATCCGGTCGATCAACCCGGCCGCGCGGAGGCGAGTGAAGCCGAGGTGGGCACCGAGCAGCAGCGTGCCACCCCCGAGCGGCGCGACGACGGCCTCCGGCACCCGGCCTCCGAGCTGCTCGAAGACCTCGTACGCGAAAGTGGCCGTGCCCGCGAGGAACACCGGCTGCCACAGGTGCGAGCCGTAGGCCACACCGGGGCCGGCGCCCTCGAGCGAACGCCGCGCAGTCTCACCGGCCGCCGACCGCGGACCGGGCACGGCGACGACGATCGCGCCGTGCGCGCGGGCCTGGAGCAGCTTCCCCGGCGACGCGTCGGTGGGCACAAAGAGCCGCAGACTGAGCCCCGCCCGGGCCGCATACGCGGCGAACGACGCCCCGGCGTTCCCCGACGAGTCGACCACGATCTCGCGTGCACCACGCGCCAGCAGCCAGGACACGATGACGGTGGTCCCACGGTCCTTGAACGAACCGGTCGGGAGACCGCCTTCGAGCTTCGCCAGGACTGCCCCGTCTCCGGGCTGTATCTCGACCAGCGCCGTCTGCGGCTCCCCGAGCGCAACCGGGTCGACCGGCGGCAACCACCCGCGATAGCGCCATACCCCGCTCGAGGATCCGTCGGCGAATGTCGCCGGATCTGCCGGCGGAAGTTCGAGTTCGAGCGGCGACCCGCACGCTCGACAGCGCCAGTCCAGCGGAGACGCGGAGGCAGCGCACGATCCGCAGTGCAGGCCGGTCACCGGCGCTCCCCTACCCGCTGAGCGGCAGGGTCACCGCCTGGTGCGTCGCGGCAGAGCGGTCGGCGGCCTCGACGATCTCCACGGCCGCCCGCCCGTCCCGACCGGTGACGACCGGGTCGCGGCCATCCTGGATCGCCTCGGCGAAGTCCTGGACCTGTGCGGCGAAACCCTCCAGCCGGTTCGGGTCGAGGTAGTCGCCCAGGAAGTCGAACGCCACCTGCTCGTCCGCCACTCGCCAACCGTCGGCATCACCCAGGTTGACCACCCCGTAGTGGTCGGCCTCGATGATCCCCTTCGAGCCGACGATCCGCGTCCAGTCGTTGGGCACGAGCCCGGGTTCCGGTGTCTCGTACGTCATCAGCATCTGGGCCATCACGCCGTTGGCCATCGTGACCTGGACCTGGGCGGTCAGGTCGACCGGCGGCGGGGTCCCGAACGTGTGGTACTCGGCGTACACCCGAGCGACCTCCGAGCCGGTCAGCCAGCGCAGCGCGTCCGTCTCGTGGACGCCCCAGTCGAGGAACTGCGAGCCCTCCGCTGGATCCCACGCCCACTCCTTCTTCGGGATGATCACCCGGCCGGTCGCCTCGTCGATGATGTCCTCGAGCAGGAACCCGGTCCACGTACCGCGCATCTCGATCAGCCGGATGTCGCCGATCGCGCCCTCGTCGACCAGCCGCTTCATGGCCATCGGCGCGTGCCGGAAGCGGGTCACGAAGTTCACGGTCAGCTTGACCCCGGCCGCGTCGCAGGCGGCGATGATCGCGTCGCAATCGGCCACGGAGATCGACATCGGCTTCTCGATGTAAACGTGCTTGCCGGCCGCGGCGGACGCTTCCGCCTGGGGTCGGTGGGCAGTGTGCGGCGAGGTGATGACGACGGCTTCGACCTCCGGGCGCGCCAGCAGCGCGGCCAGCGACTCGTCGGCCTCGACGCCGAACTCCTCGGCCAACGCCGGCGCCCGCTTGCCGCCCCAGACCGCCACGAGGCGACCGTCCGGCACGTGCCGGGTGAGACACGCGGCGTATGTCCGGCCCATGTAGCCGGTGCCGATGACCGCCATCCCGACCGGGCTCACGAGGCGGACTCCCCCGCCGGACCAACGCTCGGCCCGGCCGACAGGTCCTCGCCGCGGACCAGCGCGTCGACCTTGCCGCCCATCCGCTCCGGCTCACCGGGCAATTCCTCGCGCGGCGGCAGGCGATGGAACGGCACGGCGAAGACGGCATCGAACGCCTCGGCGTGGCGTGACGGCCAGCCCAGGTCGAGCGCGTAGCGGAGGCCCTGGCCGACCTCCCATTCGACGAGGTCCTTCGGCCACTCGTCCTCGAGGCCGCGGGTCATCACCGCCGCCAGCTCGACCTTGCGCTTGACGATCTCGATCGGCAGGTCGATCCAGACATTGGGATGGAACTCGAGCGTGGTCGAGGCGATCGGGAAGCGCAGGACGCGGCTCTTGTAGGCGAACGTCCCGGCCAGGTCGACCGCATCGAGCAGGACGCGTCCGACGGTCGTGTGATCGGCGGTCCAGTCGCCGCTGGCCGGCGGCCCGAAGACGTAGGCCGGCTTGCGTTCACGAAGGATGTCGGCGAGTCGCTCCTTCACCCGCTGCGCGTCGTCCGAGATCCGGTGGTAAGGCGCCTCCAGGAACTCGATCGTCGCGCCGAATGCCGCCGCGACGTCGCGCGCAGCCGTCTTCTGGATGGATGACACCGCGACGATGTGGATGTCGTCGTCGGCGTGGGTGATGAGCGTGCCACCGAGGCCGTAGATGAAGTCATCGGTGTGGGGCGTGACGACCAGGATCTCCACGGAAGGCCCTCCAAGATTGGGTGATCGGCTGGAACGGGACGGCCGGGTCAGTCGGTAGCGGCCTCGCCAACGACCCGGCGGAGCGTCTCCGACGATGACTCCTCGCCGCCCAGGAAGGCCGGTTCGTTGGCGGCGTACCAGGCGCGCATCTCGGCCGCGGTCAGTCCGGGCCGGTCGAGCAGCTCCGCCACCGAGGCCTCAAGAGCGCGGAAGCCAGGCAACCCGGCGATCACGGCATCGGCGACGTCTGCGGGCACACGCAGCACGCCGGTCCGGTCCCCGACGATCAGGTCACCGGTGACGACGCGCAAGGGTCCGACATCGACAGGCCGCCCGAAGCCGGCCATCCTCATGTCGTCGTAGGCCGGCACGACGCCGGTCGCGTAGACGGGGAACGACAGTCGCTCCATGCCCGCGATGTCGATGATGCTCCCGGCGACCACGGCCCCGGCCGCACCCAGCACCTGGAACTCGCGCATCATCCCGTCGCCCGCGATCCCGCTCCGGCCGGGTCGGCCGCCGACGTCGACGAGCACGCTGATGACCGGCTTGGGCATCGATTCGATCAGCTCGAGCAGGAGGAGATAGTCCTCGTTGCGTGCGTCCGCCTCCCCGCCGGTCCATTCGGAGGTCACGGCGTAGCCGACGACCGTGCCGAGGTCCGGGAACAGGCAGCGCAGCTCGGGGCCGGAGTACGAGCCGGGCTCGGCTCGGCCGAGCCCCTTGAGCACGTTGTAGATCGTGGCCGTATCCAGCGCGCGCAGGGCCTCGAGCGTCGCCGGCGCGACCGTCGGGATGGGCGCCAGGGCATCGGTCACGCCGAGACGATCCCGGCTGTCGGCTCGAGCCAGTCGGCATATTCGGCCTGGAGCAACCGCCGGCAGGCCTGGTAGTCGTCCTCGGTGAAGCCCCGGTAGGGCGACAACAGCCTGAGCGGGAACTCGGGCAGCATCCCGAGCTTGACCAGCATCTTGTCGAATGCGCCGTCCATGTGCGGGCCGGGTTTCGGTTGCGCCCACAGGTCCGTGCCCATCCGCTGGAACGCGTGCTGGAGGCGCATCAGCTCGCCCGCGTCGCGGGTCCGGCCGGCATCGAACAGGGCGTACGTCATCCGCGGCGAGAGCTCCGCGTAGGACGCCAGCAACGACGCCTCGCCGAACATCGAGCCGTGCGGGAAGTTGCCCTCGCCCATGAAATGCTGGAGCTCGCCGGCATGGCGGATCAGCTCCTCCGCGCCAGCCATCCCGCCACCGGTCGTCTTCGTCGCCACCAGGTTGGGGACCTCGGGGATGATACGGGCATAGTCGCGGCCGCCCAGGACGCGCTTGGTCCGCGGCAGGTTGTAGTGCAGGAAGCGCGAATCCGGGAAGGCGCCGCAGACGTCCGAGAAGAAGCGCAGCACCTCGTCGTCCTCGAGCGGACCCCACGACGGCAGCGAGATCTGGAACATCCGGAAGCCGACATCGTGGGCGTACTCGAGGCGCTCGACGACCTGGACAGTCGACAGGCCGATGACGCCGACCATCGCGCTGACCGGCGCCCCGTCGACCTCTTCGTGGAAGACGTCGACGACCTGGCGGAAGCGGCGCGTGTCGACGGCGTAACCCTCGCCGCCCGTTCCGAAGACGTAGCAATGCTCGTAGCCGGCCGCCAGCACGAGCCGGACCTCCTCACGCAGCAACTCCTCGATGAGCTCATCGTGGTCGTCCCAGGGCGACGGGCAGGCGACGAGGATGCCCTGCGGATAGCGCGCCATCAGGCTGCCACGGAGATGCGCCCGCCGGCCTCGAGGAGGTCCAGGACGTACTCGGCGGCCAACCGGTGGAGGTCCTCGACGGCCTCGCGCGAGGAGCCCGCCACGTGCGGGGTCAGGACGACGTTGGGCAGCCCGGACAACGGGTCGTCGGCCGGATCCGGTGGCTCGACGGTTCGGACATCTAAGGCGGCGACGGCCACTCGTCCGTCAGCGAGGGCCTCCGCGAGGGCGTGCTCATCGACATGACCGCCGCGTGAGATGTTGACCAGGATGAGCCCTGGCTTGACCCGGGCCAGCGCCTCGCGCGAGACGAGCGGGGGCGCGCCGGGCGTGTAGGCGGCGCACACGACGATCGCATCGGCGGTCGCGAACAGCTCGTCCTTCTCGACCAAGGGCAGGTCGGGATCGACGGCGGCGGTGATGAACGGGTCGTAGGCGATGGTCCGGAAGCCGAATGCCCGGGCCTTGGCGGCGACGAGCCGGCCGATCCGCCCGGCGCCGGCGATCCCCAGCGTCTGGCCGCGGAGCCGGCGCAGGGAGCTCGTGATGGACCTGTCGTCGTTGGGCCAGCGGCCGGCCGCAGTGGCCGTCGCGAACGGCAGGATCCGGCGCTGCGCAGCGAGCAGCAGGGCAAGCGCATGATCCGAGACCTCGTCGGTGCAGTAGTCGGGGACGTTGCGGACCGGGATGCCGGCCGTCTTGGCCGCCGGCCCATCCACCTTGTCCATGCCGATGCTGTAGCACAGGATCCCGACGGCCCGTTCGAGGCTGGCGACACGATCGGCATCCAATCGACCGTAGCCGGTCACGATCACCGCGTCGGCGGTGCGGATCGCGTCGTCTGCCGCGGCGGCATCCTCGGGCACGATGAGTTCGACACCGCGGCTGCCCAGGATGGCGCTCTCCGAGCCCCACGTCGACAGGCCCGGGACGGGGTCGAAGACGACGACCCTGGGACGCGCGCCGGACTCGAAGCGGGAGGGGGTCGCGGCGCTGTCGGTCATCTGATCTCCGTTGCGGTTGGGATGTACATTGTCGACAATCTAGGGTCCGAAACCGGCACCCGTCAAGGAAATGCGGACGGCGCCGAGCGGCGCACTGACAGGAGGGATCGAGCGATGACGGTGATCGAGCGGACCGACACGGTGGCCCACTTCATCGGCGGTGAGGAAGTGCCCTCGGCATCGGGCCGGAGCTTCCCGACGATCGATCCGTCGACCGGCCGCGAGATCGCGCAGGTCGCCTTCGGCGAGGCCGAGGACGTCGATCGTGCGGTGGCGGCCGGGCGCGCGGCGTTCGAATCTGGCGCCTGGTCCAAGGCCGCGCCCGGTCATCGGGCGGCGGTCATGCGCCGGCTGGCCGATCTCATCCACCAGGACGCCGATCGGATCGGCGCGATCGAGTCGCGCGACACCGGCAAGCCGCTCGGCCAAGCCATCGCCGAGGTCAACCTCGGCGCCGACTTCCTGACCTACTTCGCCGGACACGCCGAGCTGCCCAACGGGACCACGTACCCGGCCGACGCCGGCTACTTCGTCTACTCCGTGCGCGAGCCGTACGGCGTCGTCGGCGCCATCAGCCCGTGGAACTACCCGTTCCTGCTCGCCTGCTGGAAGACCGCGCCGGCGCTCGCGGTCGGTAACTCGGTCGTCCTCAAGATGGCGGAACAGACGCCGCTCTCGACCGCAGAGCTCGGACGCCTGACCCTGGAAGCCGGCATGCCGGCCGGCGTCTTCAACGTCGTCCACGGCGACGGGCCGACGACCGGCGCCGCCCTGGTCGCCCATCCGCACGTGCCCAAGCTGACGTTTACCGGCTCCACCGTGACCGGCCAGGCGATCCTTCGTTCCGCCGCCGACCACATCAAGAGCGTCCATCTCGAACTCGGCGGCAAGACGCCCAGCATCGTGTTCGGCGATGCGGACCTCGACCAGGCCATCTCGGGCTCGCTGTTCACCGCCTTCTATAACACCGGCCAGATCTGCACGAGCGGCTCGCGTCTCCTCGTCCAGCGCAACCGGGCCGACGAGATCATCGATGCGTTCGTGGAGCGCGCCAAGGGCATCCGTGTCGGCGATCCGGCCGAGGCGACCTCGCAGCTGGGCCCGCTCATCAGCGAGGAGCAGTACCAGCGGGTGACCGGCTACATCGAGGAGGGCAAGCGGGGCGGGGCGCGGCTGGCCCTCGGTGGTGGGCGATCGTCCGTGCCGGTCGCCGACGACGGCTACTACGTCGAGCCGACGATCTTCGTCGACGTGACGCCCGAGATGCGCATCGCCAGGGAGGAGATCTTCGGGCCGGTCCTGTCGGTCCTCACCTTCGAGGACGAGGACGACGCGATCCGCTTCGCCAACGACGTGATGTACGGCCTGGCGGCGACCGTCTGGACGACCGATCTCGGACG
>JANMBS010000498.1:0-3210 GCA_031360525.1 Thermomicrobiales bacterium | reverse complement strand
CGTCGTGAGTTCCCTGTAGGTGACGAACACCAGCCGGATCGACCCGAGCGCAAGAACGACCACGAGCGGCAGCGACGCGACCAGCCGAACGACGAGGATCCGGGCCGCGACGCGTCCCGCGGGCTGCGCCACCGCGCTGGTCGGCGGCTCCGCGACCTCCTCGTCCTGGGCGATGATCCGCGTCCCCTCGGCCTCAAGCGCGGCGGCGAGCCAGCCGCCCACGATGAGCCAGACGAGGGCACCGATCCCGATCGACCCGGCCGCCACGATGACCTCGATCGGGATCGAGCCGAAGGCGACCGTCAGGAGCGTCGGGCCGAAGGAGGTGCCGATCCCGACCGTCGATGGCAGGACGACGATCGGGAGCAGGACGACCACGATCCCACCGCGGACGAGGAAGGTGGCGAGGGCGATGGGCCAGGTGGCCGGCGTCGCGAGAGTCACCAGCAGTGCCGCCAGCAGCGCGCCGCCGCGCGTCACGGGGCGGGGCTGGCCGCCTCCGGGCTGGCGGAGCTTCCGGGACTCGGGGCCACGCTGCCGGGAGCGAGGACCTGTAGTCTCTGGAGGGCGGCCTGGACGAGCGTGATCTCGGTCCCGTAGCGCGCGAAGTCGCCGTCCCGGAGTGCCGCCTGGGCGAGATCGAAGTGCGTGTTCGCGTAGTCGATCAGGCCCGGGACGTCGGTCGGCAGTCCCACCCCGGGTGTCGAGTTCGGTGTCGGCCCCGGCGTCGCCCCCGGGCCTGGCGTGGGTATCGGAGTCGGCACGGGGCCGGGCCCACCCGTTTCTTCCGCCGCCAGCAGGAGACGGAGCGCCTCGCCCAGCGAATCGGCCCACACGACCTGGCGCGGCGAGGCGACGACGATACGCGTGAACTCGGGGAACGCGGATCCGGTCGACTGCAGGTAGACCGGTTGGAGGTAGATCAGGGTGTCGTCGAGGGGCACGACGATGAGGCTCCCGCGGATGACCTTGCTGCCCGACTGGTTCCAGAGCGAGACCTGGGCACTGATGAGCGGGTCCTGATCGATCCTGGCCTCGATCTGGGCCGGTCCGAAGATCGTGGTGTCGGCCGGGAAGCGATAGACCTGGACCTGCCCGTAGGCGGGGGCGTCCATCCGGGCGGCGACCCAGGCGATCATGTTCGGGCGGCCGGTCGGCACCATCGGCTGGAGCAGCAGGAACTCGACCCCGCTCTCGTTGGGCAGTCGCATCTCGACGTAGTACGCCTCGGACGGTAGAGTCTGCTCGCTGGTCTGGGTCGGCACCGTCCACAGGTCGTCCGCGCCGAAGAACTGCTGGGCGTTCGTGACGTGGTACCGCCCGAACATGTTGGTCTGGACGTTGAACAGGTCCTCCGGGACGCGGAGGTGGTCCTTGAGGTCGGCCGGCATGGCCGACATCGGCTCGAACAGCACGGGGAAGACGCCCTGATAGGCCCGAACGATCGGATCGTCGGGCTCGTTGACGTAGAAGTGCATCGTGCCGTCGTAGGCGTCGACCGTGATCTTGACGCTGTTGCGGATGTAGCTGAAGTCGTCGCCCTTGAGCCCGCTCAGGTCGAAGCCCGGCGGCGCAGCGAAGCGCTGTGCGTTCGGGAACCGATCCGAGGTCGTGTACGCGTCCTGGACGTAGACCATCCGACCGGCGCCCGATATGACGAGGTACGGGTCCTTGTCCAGGCGCAGGAACGGCGCGATCAACGACAGGCGGTCGTTGAGCGAGCGGTGGAAGAGCAGCTGGCTGCTGGCGTTCACCTGATTGCTGATCAGCAGGTCGAGGTCGCGGAAGCGGGCCGCGAACAGCAGTCGCATCAATGTGTTGTCGAGCGCGACCCCCGTCGTCCCCGTCCAGCGCGTCTCGGTCCCGATCGAACCCTCGGTGTCACTCTCGCCGGTCGGATAGTCGAACTCGTTCTGCTGGGCCCCGACGACGACGTACGAGCTCGGGCGTTCGCCGAAATAGATCCCCGAATGAGCCGGGTCGATGGTCGGCGCGCCACTCACCGAGGTTGGCGGCAGGTTGCTGACCAGAAGTTTCGGCTGGCCCTCGCTGCCGACCTCGTTGACTGGGACCATCGCCGCCCCGACACCGTGCGTGAAGCGGATCCGCTGGTTGACCCAGCCGGACGCATTCGGGTTTTGCTCCAGCGCGAGCTCCCGCGCGGAGAGCATCACCTGGCGCGTGACCCCGTTGATGGAGTATCGATCGGTGTCGACGCCGGTGAAGTCGTAGTACTTGCGGACGGTCTGGAGCTGGTCGAGCGTCGTCCGCAGTGGGCGTGGGTCCCACAGGCGGGCGCTCGCGAACGTGTCGGCCTCTTTGGTGATCTGCTGCGCGGTCAGCGGCTGGTCTCCCGCGAACGGGACGTTGGTCCACCCGCCGATGTCGTAGGCGAGCCGCGTCATCGCGATGTTGTTGCCGATGTAGCGCTCCTCCTGGGCGAACTTGTTGGGTTCCACCGTGAGGCGTTGGACGGCTTCCGGGTAGAGCCGGCCGATGACCAGCGAGGCGATGAACCAGACCGCGATCGTCAGTCCAAGGGGCCAGATCATCCGCGTGAAGGCGCCCCCGACGAGCAGCGCCCCGGCGATCCCGGACACGACGGTCAGCACGTCGAAGGCAAGGAACTGGGCGTTCTGGTCAGTGAAGCTGACCCCGGTGAAGGCTCCCCCGCGATCGCTGTACACGAGTTCGAGCTTGTCGAGCTGGTAGCCGAACGCCACCGACAGCAGGAACAGCCCGCCGAGCACGGCGAGGTGGACGCGGATCGGTGTCGAGAACACGAGACCACCACGCGACGCACCGACGATGTAGCGCGCGAGGCTGAGGACGAGCGTCGTCAGGACGATCCCGTTGAACAGCCCCTGAACCAGCCGCAGGAACGGCAGCTCGAACAGGAAGAAGCCGATGTCGCGGCCGAAGATCGGGTCGGCAACGCTCGCCGTCTGCGAGAACGGGACGCGATTCAAGTAGAGCAGGACCGTCTCCCACGCCCCCGAGACCGACCCGCCGATGAGCAGCGCGATGAACAGGGCGAGCCCGCCCAGGACCCAGCCGGCGAGCGGGGTGAGGTCCGGCATGTCGCCGGCCTCGAAGGTGATCGCCTGGCTGTTGCCGAACCGGTCGCGTCCGCCGCCGAACCCCTGGCGTTGCCCGCCACGCCGGTCGTCGGCCGCCTGGGCCGCCTCGTTGATCCGGCCCACGAGCGAC
>JANMBS010000495.1:0-4959 GCA_031360525.1 Thermomicrobiales bacterium | reverse complement strand
CCTCATCGGAGACCGTCTGGTCATCGTCGAACGCGGCCTGGCCGGCGGGCGCCGCGGCCGCGTGTGCCTCGAAGGCTCCCACGATCCGTGCCGGACCAGGCCTGACACCGGCCGCCGCTTCGAGACCAGCGATTCCGAACTCGCCCAGCCCCGCGAGCTCGACGACGACAGCCTCGTGGAGCGCCTCGAGACCGAGACGTGCCTCCAACTCGACCCGATCGGCGCCGCGCAGCCTCGCGTCCGCGCTGCGGAGGCGCTCGCGCGCGTTCGCGGCGTCACGTTCGGCCCGGCCAAGCCGGTCGCGGTCGGCAGCGTCCGCGGCATGGATCTCGGCAAGCGCCTCGCGCGCTGCGGTCTCGCGGGCGGCGGTCGCCGCGATCTCTCCCCGGAGGGCATCGCGCTCCTCGGCCAGGGCGCGCTCACGATCACCCAGGGTCGCCACGTCGGCATCGGCGCGGGCCATCCGCTGCTCCGCCAGAGCCGTGGATGCTTCGGCACGGACCCGACGGTTCTCGGCATCCCGGCGCGCGGCGTCGCGTGCGCTCGCCTCCTCGGCGAGGCGATCTCGCTTGGCCCGCAGCTCCGTGGCACGGCTCTCCCAGGCTGTCATCGCGGTCCCGGTCTCGGGGCGCTCGGGTTCGCTCGTCTCCGTGCCCTCGGTCACCCGACGAGCGTCGGCGTCGAGCATGGCCACGGCCGCCCGCGCTCGGTCCAGCTCGCTGGCCAGACGCTCGGCCTGGGCCTCGTGCCAGGTCGCCTCCCGGACGACCGTTTCGAGCCGTCGGGCGACCAGGCGTTCTGCCTCTTCGGCAGCTCGCCGCGCGCTCTCGGTCCGGCTCTCCTCGGCGCGGGCGGCCTCGACCGCATCGGCCATGGCCTTGGCCACGGTCGCCATCCGCACTGCGATCGCCCGGAGGTTCCCGACTTCGTTGTCCAGGGTCTCCGCATCTCGGGCGAGGCGGGTCGCCTCGGCACGCCGTTCGAGGACCGATTCGCCGGCGCCGAACGTGACACCGAGGCCGGTCACGATCGCGCCGCCGTCACGGGTCACGGCGATCCATCCCGGCGGCATGCTTGCCTGGAGTGCGAGACAGGCGGGCAGGTCCGGGAGCCATGCCGCGCGCATGAGGAGTCGCCGGGCCACGCCCGTCGTGTCGCGTCGGATCGCTTCGTCGAGGGTCCCGCCGCCGGCGGCTGCGATCGCGTCGCGATACCGTCGATCGCGTCCGTCCTCGGTCGGCACCGGGCCGGCCGCGCGTTCTGTGATGAGCAGCGAGCCGCGTTCGTCGGCAAGCGTCGGGACGGCGTCGGCGCCCACGACGTAGGCACGGGTCGCATCGGCCAGGGCCGCCTCCGTGGCGGCTCGCAACGCCGGATCGATATCGAGATCCTCGTCGAGCCGCCGACCCCCAGCCCGGCGAGCTGCTCGTGCGATGCCACGCGTCTCTTCGTCCGCCAGCCGCGCCTCGAGGCCGTCGAGCTGCGCCTGCATCGCCGCCGCCGACGCACTCGCCGCGATGGCGCGCTCGTGGGCAGTGGCGTGTTCGGCCTGCGTCGCGCTCGCGCGCTCACGGGCGCGCTCGCGACGGGCCGCCGCGCCGCTTTCCGCTTCCACCGCCGCGGTCAGGACGTCCCGCGCGGTCGCGAGCTCGGTCTCGAGCGTCGTTCGCTGCTCCGCCGCCGCGCCAGCCTGGCCTGCCTCCTCGGTCGCGCGGCGCTCGACCTCCGCCAGGCGACGACCGGCCGTCTCGAACTCCGCCTGGCGCGCAGCCGTCGCCCGCCGGAGCGCTGCCAGCTCCTCGCCCTGGGCCTGCCGCGCGGTCCGCAACGCCTCGAGTTCGGCGACGGCGTGGGCCAGCTCGCGCTCGGCTGCAGCGAGGTCGGCCTCCAGGTCCAGGTCCCGCGCCGGGACCGTCGTCGCCAGCGCCCGTCGCCCGGTCGTCAGCTCGGCCTCGGCGGCCGACCGTTCCTCGAGGAGGCGGCGGCGATCACGCTCGAGGGCCGCCAGATCCGACGTCAGTCGCGCATCCCGCAACTGGGCCGCCGTCGCCGCCGCGCGAGCGGTGTCATGGGCCTCGCGTCGCTCGCGGGCGATCGTCGCGCGCACCGCGAGCTCGGCGGAAAGGCTCGCGGCGGCCGACTCAGCAGCCTCAAGCTCCGACATCGCGCCCTCGACGGCGGCCTGCGCGCCGACCCGATCCGCCTCCGCGACCGCAAGGCGTCCGGCGGCGTCGTGCCATCGGGCGTGCATTGCGAGCAGCACTGCCCCGGCCAGTTCCTCGGCGGTCGTTTCGCGTGATGCCTGCTGCTCGGCCTGGGCGGCCAGCCGGCGGGCCTGCGGCCGGAGCTCGCCGAGGATGTCCTCGACGCGTGCCAGGTTCGCTTCCGACTCGACGAGCTGTTCGTCGGCCCGCCGCCGACGCCGCTCGTGGCGACGGACGCCGGCCACCTCCTCGAACAGCGGCCGGCGCTCCTCGGGGCGAAGGGCCAGCGCCTGGTCGACCATCCCCTGGCCGATGAACAGGAAGGCGTTGTCGGCGAGATTGGCCGCGTCGAGAAGGTCCACGAGGTCGCGCAACCGGATGCGGCTTTTGTTGAGGAGATAGTCGTTCTCTCCCGAGCGATAGAGCCGCCGCCCGAGCTCGAGGACCCCGAAATCGACCGGGAGCAGGCCGTCGGCGTTGTCGAGGACGAGCGTGACGTCGGCCATTCCCAGCGCGGCGCGCTTGTCCGAGCCCGCCCAGATGACGTCCTCGGCCTTGCGCGAGCGAAGCGCCCGACCCTGCTCCCCGAGCGCCCAGCGCAGCGCGTCGGCGAGATTGCTCTTGCCCGACCCATTCGGTCCGACGACGGCGCTGATCCCTGGCCCGAACTCGACGGTGGTCCGCTCGGCGAACGACTTGAATCCCTGGAGTCGCAGGGCGAGGAGCCGCGGCTCGGCGGGACGGCCCGGATCGGTCACGAGCCGACACCTTCCGGCGTCGGGCCAGGGCCGGCGTCGGCACGGAGGCGGTCGATCGCCTGGGCGGCGGCCGCGGTCTCGGCCGTGCGTCGGGATGGTCCCTCGCCGACGCCCATGAGGACGCCGTCGATCCAGACCTCGATCCGGAACGAGCGCTCATGGTCCGGGCCTGACGCGTCGGTCAGGCGGTACGACGGCCGTTCGCCCGTTCGGCGCTGGGTGAATTCCTGGAGCCGGCTCTTGGGGCTCTTGAGCGCGCCGATCGGCGCGTCCGCGGTGAGTTCCGGGTCGGCCAGGGCGATGAGCCAACCCTTGACCGGCTCGAAACCGAGGTCGAGGTAGAGCGCGCCCGCGACCGCCTCGAACGTGGACGCCAGGAGCGACGGGCGGCGGCGACCGCTGCGCTGCGCCTCGCCCTCTCCGAGGAGGAGGGAGGAGCCGAGATCGAGCCGGCCAGCAAGGCGGGCAAGTCCGGTCGTCGACACGATGGCGGCGCGACGGGCGCTCAGGTACCCCTCGTCTTCATCGGGATGACGGATGTAGAGCGCCTCGGAGATGGCCAGGTTGACCACGGCGTCACCCAGGAGCTCGAGGCGTTCGTTGTGGCCGGGCGCGGCATCAGGGTGCTCGTGAAGCCAGCTCGAATGGACGAGGGCCTGTTCGAGCAGGTCCAGGTCGCGGACCGGAAGGCCGATCTGTGCCGCGAAGGCCTCGGCGGGACGCACGATCGCGTGGGTCCGGCCGACGCACGAACGTCGGTTAGGAAGCGCGCTCGTCGATGTAGTCGACGGCATCCTGGACGGTGCGGATCTTCTCCGCATCCTCGTCCGAGATCTCCGTCCCGAACTCCTCTTCGAGGCTCATGATGAGCTCGACGAGGTCGAGGGAGTCGGCATTCAGATCGTCGACGAACGACGCCTCCGGCTTGACTTCATCCTCGTCGGCGCCGAGCTGCTCGACGACGATCTTCTTGAGGCGCTCGTACGTTGTTGCCACTGACTCCCTCCTCGGAGTTGTGTGATGGTGCCGTCGGCCGGCGGCCGCTGGGCTCCGCTGCGATGTTCCCGAGGACGCCATTCATGAGGCGTCGCATCGGCTCTCCACTGTACGTGCGTGCCAACTCGACCCACTCGGCGATGGCCACCCGGGCCGGCGTGCCGGAGTGTAGCACCTCGGATATGGCGGTACGGAGCAACGCCCGATCCATCCGGGCAAGACCCGTGACCGGGTACTGCGGCGCGCGCCTGGTGATCTCGGCGTCGATCTCGTCGCGGTGGGCCATCACGGCCGCGACGAGCTCGCGGGCCAGCGTGGCGGCATTCTCGTCGCGCTCCTCCTCGGCCAGGTGTCGCTCGAGGACGGCGTCGGCGGTGCGCTGCCCGAAGTCCGCTTCGAAGACCGCGGCGAGGGCCAATCGGCGACCGGTCCTCCGGCCGCGAACGCGGTCAGCCCCCGACACCATCGACCAGCACGGTCACCGTCCCAAGATCCAGTCCGAGCAGTCGCTCGATCGTGGCTGCGACCGCGGCCCTGACGTGCACGGCGAGAGGCGCCAGCGGCTGACCCGGACGCGCCACCACCCAGAGTCGGACGAGCACGCGCTCGTCGCGGATCCGCACGGCGACCGCCGGGCCACCGACCAACCGTCGCCAGGCTGGCCCGCCGCGCCCGACGCGAGCGACGCCCGGGACCTCGAACGCTGCCAGGCGGACGAGTTCCGCGATGACGCCGCGCCCGACCGTCACCTCCGGACCGCTCATCTCGCCTCCTCGGGGACGACCGGCGCCCCACCACTCGAACCGAGAGACCCGGCGATGAGCGCCGGCACACCGGTCCTCGCCGTCGTCGCCGCCACCTCGCAGGCGAACATCACCATCCGCCGCTTGGCTCGTCCATGCGTGATGATGACCGTCCCGCGCACGCCAAGCAACGGTGAACCGCCGACCTTCTCGTAGTCGAAGATGCCGCGGATCCGGCCGACCCCAGGCCGCATGAGC
>JANMBS010000469.1:0-2724 GCA_031360525.1 Thermomicrobiales bacterium | reverse complement strand
GCGGGCAATCCGACGGAGGTGCTGACGGCGTTCGGCGTCGGGGCCGCGCTGATCGGCCTCTTCGCGGTCTGGGCGATCGGCGGGCTACGCCGCGCCGAGGCCGCCGGCTGAGGCTAGGGAACGCGAGTCACTTTTGCTCAGGTGCGTCGCCGCGATCGACGTAGGCCGCGAGGTGTTCGCCGGTGAGGGTGGAGCGGGCGGCGACAAGGTCGGCTGGTGTGCCCTCGAAGACGATCCGGCCGCCGTCGTGGCCGGCGCCGGGGCCGAGGTCGATGATCCAGTCGGCGTGCGCCATCACCGCCTGGTGGTGTTCGATCACGATCACCGACTTGCCGGAGTCGACGAGCCGGTCGAGCAGGCCGAGCAGATGCTCGACGTCGGCGAGGTGGAGGCCGGCGGTCGGCTCGTCGAGGACGTAGACCCCGCCCTTCTCGGCCATCTGGATGGCCAGCTTGAGTCGCTGCCGTTCGCCGCCGGACAGCGTGGTGAGCGGCTGGCCGAGGCTGAGGTAGCCCAGGCCGACGTCCACGAGTCGGGTGAGGATCGTGTGCGCCGCCGGCGTCTTCGCCTCGCCGGCGGCGAAGAACGCCTCGGCCTCGGTGACCGGCAGCGCGAGCACATCGCTGATGTCCTTCCCGCCGAGTTCGTACTCCAGGACCTCGGGTTGGAACCGCTTCCCCTCGCACTCCTCGCAGGTGGTGGCGACGCCGGCCATCATCGCCAGGTCGGTGTAGATGACCCCGGCGCCGTTGCAGGTGGGGCAGGCGCCCTCGGAGTTGGCGCTGAAGAGCGCCGGCTTCACGCCGTTGGCCTTCGCGAACGCCTTGCGGATCGGGTCGAGCAGTCCGGTGTACGTCGCCGGGTTGCTGCGCCGCGAGCCCTTGATCGCCGCCTGGTCGACCGACACCACCCCGTCCCGGCCCGACACCGAGCCGTGGATCAGCGAACTCTTGCCCGAGCCCGCCACCCCGGTGACGACGACCAGCACGCCGAGCGGGACGTCGACGTCGACGTCCTGCAGGTTGTGGGTGCTGGCGCCGCGCACGTCCAGCACCCCCGACGGCGTCCGCACCGAGGGCTTGAGGGCTGCGCGGTCGTCCAGGTGCCGCCCGGTCAGCGTGTCGCTCCTCCGCAGCCCCTCGACGGTGCCCTCGAACACCACCTGGCCACCTTCGGTGCCGGCGCCCGGGCCGAGGTCGACGACGTGCTCGGCGATCGCGATCGCCTCCGGCTTGTGCTCCACGACCAGCACGGTGTTGCCCTTGTCGCGCAGCTGCAGCAGCAGGTCGTTCATCCGCTGGATGTCGTGGGGGTGCAGTCCGATCGTCGGCTCGTCGAAGACGTAGGTGACGTCGGTGAGCGAGGACCCGAGGTGGCGGATCATCTTCGTGCGCTGCGCCTCGCCGCCCGACAGCGTGCCGGACCGGCGGTCGAGCGAGAGGTAGCCGAGACCGATCTCGACGAACGAGTCGAGGGTGTGCCG
Organism: Thermomicrobiales bacterium; assembly: GCA_031360525.1. GTDB lineage: Bacteria > Chloroflexota > Limnocylindria > Limnocylindrales > CSP1-4 > SPCO01. Next base: position 1,241 of record JANMBS010000469.1, on the reverse strand, counting down.
GAGTGTGTCCAGCAGCGGCGCGACCGACGGCTCGTCCAGGCCCCGCACCCACGCGGCCAGGTCGCTGATCTGCATCGCGCAGAGCTCGGCGATGTTCTTGCCCTCGATCTTCGACGACCGGGCCGCGGCGCTGAGCCGGGTGCCCTCGCACTCCGGGCAGGTGGCAAAGGTGACAGCGCGCTCCACGAACGCGCGGACGTGCGGCTGCATCGCGTCGACGTCCTTGGACAGCATCGACTTCTGGATCTTCGGGATCAGGCCCTCGTAGGTGAGGTTGATGCCGTCGACCTTGATCTTGGTCGGCTCCTTGTAGAGGAGGTCGCGCAGTTCCTTCTTGGTGAACTTCTCGATCGCCTTGTCCGGGTCGAAGAAGCCGCAGCCGCCGAAGATCCGGCCGTACCAGCCGTCCATGCTGTAGCCGGGGATCGTGAGCGCACCCTCGTTGAGCGACTTGCTGTCGTCGTACAGCGCCGTCAGGTCGATGTCGTTGACGGCGCCGCGGCCCTCGCAGCGTGGGCACATGCCGCCGGTGATGCTGAAGCTCCGCCGCTCCTTCGTGGTGGTGCCGCCGCGTTCGATCGTGACCGCCCCCGCGCCCGAGATAGAGGCGACGTTGAACGAGAACGCCTGAGGCGAGCCGATGTGCGGCTTCCCGAGACGGCTGAAGACGATCCGCAGCATCGCGTTCGCGTCGGTGGCGGTGCCGACGGTGGAGCGGGGGTTGGCGCCCATCCGCTCCTGGTCGACGATGATCGCGGTCGTCAGCCCTTCGAGTACGTCGACCTCGGGCCGCGCAAAGGTGGGCGTGAAGCCCTGCACGAAGGCGCTGTAGGTCTCGTTGATCAGCCGCTGCGACTCAGCGGCGATCGTGCCGAACACCAGCGAGCTCTTGCCCGAGCCGGAGACACCGGTGAACACCGTCAGCCGGCGCTTCGGGATCTCGATGCTGACGTCCTTGAGGTTGTTCACGCGTGCGCCGTGCACGCGGATCAGATCGTGGCTGTCGGCGACGTGCGCCGCAGGAGACTCCGTGCCCGTCCTCGTGGCCTTGCTCACGCGTCGAGCGCCTGCCGCCGCAGCACCTCGTCCAGGCGCGCGAAGCCGCTCTTCGCTCCTTCCTCGACGCCGTGCTGCATCGTCGCGTCGCGCTCCTCGGTCGTAGCGAAGCGCATCGTCTGCGTCAGCTTCGTCCGGTCGCCCAGATCCTCGAACTCGAGCGTCTGCAGGTGGTTCTGGAACGT
>JANMBS010000465.1:0-4137 GCA_031360525.1 Thermomicrobiales bacterium | reverse complement strand
ACGGCGAGCTCGCTCGAACAGACCGGACAGGTGGAGATGACGTCGTGGGGCATGAAGGGTGCCTACCGCCCGGCTGTCCGGGCGCGCCCGGTCGCCGGATAAGGGCGCAGCGCGCGGGCCGCGTCGGCGGTGTTGGCAAGGTCCGCCGTGACGGCCCCGCGAAAAGAGACGGACGCCGTGAGGAGCCCGCGCGGCCCGAGGTCGACGTCAAGGTCGCGTTCGCGTTCGGCCGCGGTGAGGTGGGCCAGGGCCAGATCGTACATGACCGTACTCCATTGGTGATGTGTCGTGCGCTTGGTGGTCACGTTATAGCAATCGCACTTTCACTTTGTCAAGGCACATAGTCACTTTGTGTGCTCAGCGACGCCTTTGCGAGCACAAGAAACGGCCCCCGCTCCGGCGTCGCTGCCGGGCGGGGGCCGTCGATCGTCGTCGATCAGGCGGGCGGTTGGCTCAACTCCCGCGGATCGTGCTCGCGGTCAGGCTGAAGTCACCGACCACCGAGCGGTAGTAGCGCCCGGGTGATTTCGGGTCCATCCAGGCGCGATAGGCCGCGTTGCGCGTGGACTGGAACTGGAAATCGTAGCTCCCGTTCCAGTTGGACGAGCTCCTGAACATGGCCCCGATCGTGCGGTTCGTCTTGAACAAGCCGTACAGGATGTACGAAGCGTTCGTGATCCCCTCGGCAAAGATGGCCCGCGCCCCGGCACGCAGGAAGCCCGACGCGTAGTTCTGGACGCGCTGCTTGGCCACGGTCTTGGTCGGGTTCGCAGAACCCCACTCGGAATTGCCCGAGGCGTAGCACAGGCGGTTCAGGATGACGACCGCGTTGGGGGCGAGGGCGATCTGGGTGCGGATGTAGTACTCGCCCCAATACTTGGTGTTCGAGTTGCCGCTCCCGGCCGTCCTGTTGAGGCCGAACCCGTCCTTGCTGTACTGCGAGAAGACGCCGTACGGGCTCGGCGAGCCGTTGCCGTGACCGAGATAGATGATGACCTTCGCGCCCTGGGCCGCCGCCTTGACACGCGACCACGTCGCATTCGGGCTGTAGATCTCGACCACGTTGGCGCCGTAGGAGCGAGCCTGGGCCGCGTAGCGCCGAGCGTTGTCCTTGTAATTGGCTGTGCTGGAACCCACCGGTCCGACGATGACCACGACCTTCATCCCTGCCGCCGCTGCGGGGCTGGGGTTCGCTGCCCCGGTCAGGGCGACCAATGCGGTGGCGAGTGCGATGACGGTCAGACGGATCGACCACTTGGATGACACCCGCTGGGCGCCGTTATTCGGGACTAGCAAGACTCTTGCCTCCTGTCCGCCGGAACACCGCGTGGTGAGCACGCGATGACGGTGGGGTGTGCCGCCGACGGCAGGGGGGACGTGACGCGAGGTCATCGTCGGAAGGCGCGCGACGACGCGCCGAGAGCCGGGGGAGGGACCGAAAGTCGATCCCGAGATGCCAGGTGGGGGCCTGGCGGTGTGACAGGTTTCCTGCCGTGGGGGGCGGCGTTCTTCTGTTTGGCCCTGTCTACTGTGCGTGCCTGGGAGCGCCCTGAGTATGCCAGCCCTGGCAAGCCCTGTCATCCGGACGGCCGTCACGGCCCGGTCACGGCCATTTCCGCTATGCTCCGGGCGGCCCACAGTCCGTCCGCGTCCATCGACGCGCGGAGCCGGGCCACCGTCGCGCTCCCAACGGGTCCAGCGGCGGGACCACACAGGAGCAACACGCTTGACCTTCGATTCACTCGGCCTGTCGGCCGACCTCGTGCGCATGGTCGCCGAGGAGGGGTATACGACCCCGACCCCCGTCCAGGAGGCGGCGATCCCGCTCGTCCTCGAGGGACGTGACGTCCTCGCCGCGGCCCAGACCGGCACCGGCAAGACGGCCGCGTTCGTCCTTCCCATCCTCGACCGCCTCCGCCACCAGGCCAACACGAGCTTCTCTCCGGCACGCCACCCGGTCCGGGTCCTCATCCTCGTCCCGACGCGCGAACTCGCGATGCAGGTCGACGAGAGTGTCCGGACATACGGACGAACCGTCCCGTTGCGCTCGACCGTCGTCTACGGCGGGATCCCCATGGACCCCCAGATCAAGGCTCTGCGCGGCGGCATCGAGATCCTGGTGGCGACACCCGGGCGCCTGCTCGACCTTGTCGGCCAGAAGGTCGCCAATCTCGGCCAGGTCGAGATCCTCGTCCTCGACGAAGCCGACCGGATGCTCGACATGGGCTTCCTGCCCGACATCCAGAAGATCATCGCGCTGCTCCCTCCCAAGCGGCAGAACCTGATGTTCTCGGCGACCTTCTCGGATGACATCCGGCGACTATCGGGCGGGATCCTGCGCGACCCGGCCACGGTCGAGGTCGCGCCGCGGAACACCACCCTCGAAGCCATCCACCAGCTGGTCTACCCCGTCGACCGCGACCGCAAGGAGGCCCTCCTCGCGCACCTGATCCGCAAGAACGACATGCGCCAGGTGCTCGTCTTCACCCGGACCAAGCTGGCGGCGACGCGGCTGGCCAACCGGCTCGACCGCGAGGGCCTTGATGCTGTGGCGATCCATTCGGACCGCTCGCAGCCGGATCGGACGCGCGCGCTCGAGGGCTTCAAGAACGGCACGATCCGGGTCTTGGTCGCGACCGATGTCGCGGCCCGTGGCCTCGACATCGAGGACCTGCCGGCGGTCGTCAACTTCGAGCTGCCGTGGAATCCGCAGGACTACATCCACCGGATCGGGCGGACCGGACGGGCCGGAGCGACGGGCGAAGCGATCTCGCTCGTCTGCATCGATGAGACCGACCTGCTGCGCAGCGTCCAGCGGATGCTCAAGCAGGCGATCCCATGGACCGTCGAGGAAGGCTTCATCCCCGACCGCGACACCGAGCCGCGTCCGCTGGGGGCTCGGGCGGGTCATGCCCGGACCAGCCCCGAGCACCACGCCCACCGCAAGCCGGTGCGCCGCCGAGCGGGTGCGGGGAGCGGCCGCTAGGCCAGACCGCCCGCCGTCCCGATCGGGTCGACCGCGGCACCCGGGAAGAAGAAGCCGAGCATCAGTTCCGCGCGGATGCGCTCCACGGCGTAGCGGTTGATCAGCGCGTGGTCACCGATGGCGACGCCCGCGTCGGGTCTGGCGCGGACCGACAAGCGGATGTCGCGCAACAGCAGGAATTCGCCCGACGGTCGGGTCAATGCTCGCCCCGGATCGAAGCCCGGCAGCGTGGCGAGCTCGCCCTCGACCGTGTACGGCCCCGATTCGAGGTGGACGTGATGCCACGCGGCGTGGACCGGGACGCCGGGGTCGTCGTCGGCGACCGCGATGAGAACGTCGTCACTCGGGATGGCCAGCGAGCCCGCTGCGCGGGAGGCCGGGTCGTCGAGACCCTGCCAGGCAGCCTCATCGAGGCGCAGTGCTCGGTCGTCCTCGAGGGCATCGCGCAGGGGTCCGGGACGAGCGAGTGTCCCGCTTGCCATGCCCTCGCTTGTGTAGGCGTCGACGCGGATCGCCATGCTGGTTCCCCTCGGCGTAGGAGGAGTGTCAGCCTCAAAGGCACGCGAGGGAAGACCCCGAGGGTACCTCTGGACCGCGCCGCATGTACCGGTGCCCTCGAAACCGGTTCCCGCTGGCACCAGCCGAGCTCGGCCGGTCAGGGGATGGCCGGGCAGGTGATGCAGTCGGACTGGGGCTTGAGCGCGAACTTGAGCAGGTCGGCGAGGATCACGTTGGTGTCCGTCCGGCTCTGGTTGGTGATCAGGGCGACAGCGATGTGCTCATCGATCAGCCAGCGGACCACCGCGCGCGCGCCCAGGAAACGACCGGAGTGCCCGAGCGTGGGATGGCCGGCGATCGTGACCGACTGGACACCGAGTCCGTAGGCGATGGCCGGCTTGTACGGCGCGGTCCGGACGACGTCGCCGACCATCGCCGCCTGCGTCTCCTTATCGAGCAGTGAGCCGCCGTACAGGGCACGCGCCCAGCGGACGAGATCGCCCGACGTCGTGGCGATCGAGCCGGCAGCGCCCGCGGCCGTGACGACCGAGGTGAACGGCGCAATGGGCGTCCCGTCGGACAGGTCGATGGCTGGCAGTTTCGGGTCCGTGCCGACGAAGCGATAGTTGCGCACCAATGGGCCCCTCGGCTTC
>JANMBS010000076.1:0-5764 GCA_031360525.1 Thermomicrobiales bacterium | reverse complement strand
ACCGACGCACCGCCGATGAACGGCAGGGTGAACAGGGCGACGTCCTGGGCGATCCGCTCCTCGCGCACGAGCCGCCGATTGAGCCGGCTCCCCTTCCCGCCCGACAGGATCTGGCCGGCCAGGTCGAGCGCATCGAGGCGTGGGTCGCCGAAGACCGGGGCGCGGTACCCGACGTGGACACGCGGCAGCGGGACCTTGTCGAAGACGATCTCGCGCCGCTCCCCGCCGAGCGTCGGCGGGACGGAGAGGTCACCCAGCGGCGGGATGTCATTGTTCGGCGGGATCGCCCCGAAGTAGCGCTCGACAGCGGCCAGCACGTCCGCAGTCTCGACGTCGCCGACGACCGAGACGACAGCGTTGTTCGGCGCGTAGTAGGTCCGAAAGAAGTCGCTGACGTCTTCGATCGTGGCCGCGTCGAGGTCGTCCATCGAACCGATGGTCGAGTGGTGGTAGGGGTGCTCCGGCGGGAAGAGATGGCCTTGGAGCTTCTCCTGGAAGGAGCCGTACGGTCGGTTGTCATACGACCAGCGCTTTTCGTTCTTGACGACCTCGCGCTGGTTGTCGAGGTTCTCCTGGCTCAGAGCGTCGAGCAGCGTCGCCATCCGGTCGGCCTCGAGCCATAGGGCCAATTCCATCTGGTGAGCCGGTAGCGTCTCGAAGTAGTTCGTCCGGTCGAGCCAGGTCGAGCCGTTCATCGTGCCACCGGCCGCCTGGACCAGCGCGATGTGCTCGGCCTTCGCGACGTGCCGCGAACCCTGGAACATGACGTGCTCGAAGAGGTGAGCGAAGCCGGTCTTGCCCGGGACCTCGTGCTTGGAGCCGACGTCGTACCAGAGATTGACCGCGACCACCGGGGCGAGGTGGTCCTCGGCCACGATGACGCGCAGGCCGTTGTCGAGACGCTGGTCGCTGAAGGCGACCTCGGGGACGGAGGTGGGCACGGTGACCTCTCGGGTATGGGCGGCGCAGGGCCGCGTCGGATCGTTGTCGACGATCGTACCGCCTTCAGACCGGGAGGAGGACGAAAACGAGACCCGGATGGTGGCGCCGCCGGCGGCGACGCCGGCCTAGCGTCCGGTACATTCCGCGCGCACCACCCGGGACCATCTCCGCGCTCAGGGTGAGTCCTTTACGGCGAAAATCCGCTCATATAGGTAGTGGATGTCATTCCGCCGTCAATGCGGGATCCACGCCGACCGGGAGGTCCCCGGTGAAACGGATGGGAGCATTTCGAATGCAGCGCAGAACGTGGGTCAAGGGGTTGCGACTCGCCACCGTCGCCGGTGCGCTGGTCGGCGCCATGGTCCTGCCGGGGACGGTCGGAGCCAGCACGGCCGATCGCGACTCCGACGGGCTCTCCAATCGGTTCGAGCTCTATAGGAGCCACACGAACCCCAACCGCGCCGACACGAACCGGAACGGGATCCGGGACGGACGCGAGGATCCGGACCGCGACGGCCTGACCAACAAGCAGGAACAGACCGCACGCCTCAACCCCCTCCGACGCGACAGCGACGGCGACGGGATCCGCGATCGAAACGAGGACAACGATCACGACGGACTCACGACCGCCCAGGAATTCGCCTCCGGCGAGAACCCGGTCGATGCCGACACCGACAATGATGGCCTCCTCGACGGCCAGGACGATGTCGACTGCGACGGTCTCCAGAACGAGACCGAGTTCGATGCGCACACAAGCCCGCGCGTGGACGACACCGACCATGACGGCGTAGGCGACGCGAACGAGGACGGCGACAACGACGGCGTCTCGAACGACGCCGAGGAGGACAACGGCACCGCCGCCAACGACTCCGACTCCGATGACGACGGCGCATCCGATGCCGACGAGGTCGAGAACAGCGGCAGCGACCACGATGTCGAGGATCCTTCCTGCGACGACTGACCGCTTCCGTAGATCGACGAGCGCCGGCGACCACGTCGTCGGCGCTCCTCCATTTCCGGACGAGCTCGGATAAAGGGGTCCTGGCGCTCCTAGACCGCGACGACCACCTCGCGCGGTACCCACTCGTTGAGCGACCTGACCTCCGCCAGCCGATCCGCGAGGGCGGGATCGAGCGCCTCGGCCGCGGCGACCGCGGTCTCCATCGCGGTCAGGCACAGGATCCCTTCGGCCGTGGCAGCCAGCCGGATCTCGGCGGTGTCGCGGACAGCACCCGAGCGCGGGGTCGGCGTATTGACCACGAGGCGCACTTCGCCCGAGGCGATGAGGTCCAGGATGGCGACCTCGCCGGCGGCTGCGTCGGCCGCCTCCCCGAGCTTGGCGACCGGTCGCGCGACGTAGCCGGCCGCGGCGAGCGCGGTTCGTGTGCCAGGGGTCGCGGCCATCCGGTAGCCGGCACCCGCTAGCGCGACGGCGAGCCGCCGGAGCGTGCCCTTGTCGCGATCCGCGATCGACAGCAGCGCCAGGGCGCCCTCCTCGCCCGGTCGCGGTGGCACGAGCGCCGCTCCCAGGAGCGCCTTGGCGAGCGCGACCCGTGGGTCCATGTGGATGCCGATGACCTCGCCGGTCGACTGCATCCCGGGGCCGACCGACGGATCCACGCCGCGAAGCTTGGCGGTCGAGAACGCCGGCGCCTTGACAGCCACGAAGTCCGGCGGCGGGAGGTGGCCGCCGGCCCAGCCCAGTTCGGGGAGAGTGGCTCCGAGCGAGATGCGGACGGCCAGGTCGACCATCGGCACGCCGGTCACCTTGGACATGAACGGAACGGTCCGTGAGGCGCGTGGGTTGACCTCGATCAGGTAGACGCCATCGTCGCGGACGATGAACTGGGCGTTGACCAGGCCGCGGGCGCCCAGCGCCAGCACGATCCGCTCCATGGTCGCGACGATAAGCGCCTGGTCACCCTCAGAGACAGTCTGGGGCGGGAAAATCCCGACCGAGTCACCCGAGTGGACGCCCGCTCGCTCGACGTGTTCGAGGAGGCCCGGGATGAGCACCAGCTCACCGTCCGAGACGGCGTCGACGTCGACCTCGACACCCTCGAGATAGCGGTCGATGCGGACGGGGCGATCGGGATCGACCACGGTGGCCGCCGCGAGCTGTCGTTCCAGGTCGGACGGGGAATAGCAGAAATCGATGGCGAGGCCACCGATGACGAACGACGGCCGAACGATGACCGGATAGCCGATCCGGTCGGCGAGCGTCAGCGCCTCCTCCATCGAATGCGCCATCCCGCCCTCCGGCTGCGGGATGCCCAGGCGGTCGAGGAGCCCCGAGAAGCGGGTCCGTTCCTCGGCCTGGTCGATGGTCTCGAGGTCGCTCCCGAGGAGCGGGACGCCACCGGCCGCCAGCGGAGCCGCAAGGTTGAGCGGCGTTTGGCCGCCGTAAGCGACGACCGCGGGGAGGAGGTCGCCGCCGTCGAGCGTCTCGTTGTCGATGACGCTGCGCACGCTCTCGGGGTCGAGTGGCTCGAAATAGAGCCGGGTCGAGGCGTCGAAGTCGGTCGAGACGGTCTCGGGGTTCGAATTGATCATCACCGCGCTCCACCCGGCGCCGCGGAGCGTGCCGGCTGCCTGGACCGCGCAGTAGTCGAACTCGATGCCCTGACCGATACGGACCGGCCCGGAGCCGATGACGAGCGCGGCGGGACGGCGCACCGGCGGCGCCTCGGGGGCGGAACCCGCGGCCGCGTAGGTCGAGTAGAAGTAGGGGGTCTCCGCGGCGAACTCCGCGGCGCAGGTGTCGACCATGGCGTAGCCCGGTCGGAGGCCGAGGGCAAGGCGCGCGGCGCGGATCTCGTCCTGGGTCGTGCCGGCAAGGTCGGCCAGCTCGTGGTCCCCGAACCCGGCGCGCTTGACCGTGGCAAGGAGTTCGGCCGCCGGTGCATCGGCCGGATCCGCCAGGCGCGGGCCCGCTTCGGTCACCTCGGCCTCGAGCGCGACGTTGCGGCCCATCTCGGCGAGGAACCATGGGGCGATCCCGGTCGCCTCCCAGATGTCCGCCTCGGGAACGCCCCGGCGCATCAAGCCGAGGATCCGCCAGAGCCGACTGTCGGACGGCTCGATGAACCGGCGCAGCACGATCGGGGCGGCGGCGCGCTGGGCGTGACGTGTCGATTCGCACGCCCGGCCCGACTCGTCGATCCAGGCGATCGGCTCGTCGGCCTCGGGGTCGCCCGCGTAGACGCCAGCGAGGTAGCCCATCGTCGGGCGCCATGCCTCGTCCTCGGCCAGCGGCCCGACACCGGCCTGCTCGAGACCGCGCAGCGCCTTGTTGAGGGCCGATCCGAAGGTCCGGTCGATGGCCATCACCTCGCCGGTCGCCTTCATCTGGCTGCCGAGCGTCCGGTCCGCGCCAGGGAACTTGTCGAACGGGAAGCGCGGCAACTTGACCACCACGTAGTCCAGCGCGGGCTCGAAGGCCGCAACGGTCGTGCCGGTGACCACGTTCGGGATCTCGGCCAGCCGTCGCCCGACCGCGATCTGGGCCGCGACCCGGGCGATCGGGTAGCCGGTCGCCTTCGAGGCGAGCGCCGACGAGCGCGAGACGCGGGGGTTCACCTCGATGACGGCGTGCTCGGTCGAGTCCGGTGAGAGCGCGAACTGGACGTTGCAGCCGCCCTCGACGCCGAGCGCTCGGATGATCTGGAGCGCCGCGCTGCGCAGTCGCTGGTGGACGGCGTCGGTCAGGGTCTGGACGGGCGCCACGACGATCGAGTCACCGGTATGGACGCCGAGCGGGTCGACGTTTTCCATCGAGCAGACGGCGATGCACGTGTCGTCTGCGTCGCGCATCACCTCGTATTCGACCTCCTGCCAGCCGACGAGGCATTTCTCCACCATCACCTGCCCGATCGGGCTCGCTCGCAACCCTGCCCGGATCCGCTCGCGATAGGCGGGTTCCGTCTCGACGATCCTACCTCCGGTCCCGCCGAGCGTGAAGGCCGGTCGGACGATGGCTGGCAGGCCGATGGTCGCGAGCGCCTCGTCGGCCGAGGCATCGCGCTGCCCCTGCGTCGTGCCCTCGACGATGAAGCTCGGCGCATACGGCTGGCCGATCCGGTCGAGCAGGTCGCGGAAGGCCTCCCGGTCCTCCGCCATCCGGATGGCCTCCAGCGGCGTCCCGAGCAGCTTCACGTTATGGCGCTCAAGGACGCCCGCTGCGGCCAGGTCCATCGCGAGGTTGAGCGCGGTCTGCCCGCCGAGCCCGGCGAGCAGCCCCTCCGGCTTCTCGCGAGCAATGACCGCCTCGATCGCAGGGACCGTCAGGGGCTCCAGGTAGATTGCATCGGCGACCTCCGGGTCGGTCATGATCGTCGCCGGGTTGCTGTTCACGAGGATGGTCCGCACTCCTTCCGCGCGAAGCGCGCGGCAGGCCTGCGTCCCCGCGTAGTCGAACTCGGCCGCCTGGCCGATCACGACCGGCCCCGAACCGATGATCAGGACGGATGCAGGCTTCGTGGTCATGCTGCGGCCACCTCGCCCGCAGGCGCGACTCCGGCCAGGTACTCGCGGATCGCCCGGCGGCTCTGCAGGCGAACCACGGTCGTGGTCTCCGGAAGCGTCGCGAGACGGGCCAGCACTTCCGGTCGCTTTTCATTCGGGTAGGTCCAGATCCATCGGAGGAACTCCAGGTCAAGCCTGTCGTGGTTCCGCGGCAGGTCCGGCCGGGCACGTCGTCGGTACGCCGACCAGCGTCGGATCACGCTCCACAGGCAGACGAGTCGCGGCAGGTCGAGGAACACGACCGTATCGGCGCGCGGGAGTCGCATCTCCTGGGTGGAACCGTAGTTGCCGTCCATGA
>JANMBS010000459.1:0-2329 GCA_031360525.1 Thermomicrobiales bacterium | reverse complement strand
GGGAGCGTCGTGAGAACCGGCGCGACGCGTTCGAGAGGATCCTGGCTTTCCTAAAAGCGAACGTGCTCGACGAGGCGCCCGACTAGGCACGGGCTGGTCCGCCGATACTAGACAGCCGAGGGCGAATCCGTCGTCGGGTGCGTCGACCCATCCATCGAGACGATGCTGATCGATCCGTCCGTCTCGAGCACGGCGAGGCGGACGTCGTCGAGGCGCGCGATCCCGGAACCTCGCGCGGCGGCTCGGACGTCATCGATATCGACCCCCTCCTCCTTCAGCGCCTTGGTCAGGACCCGTCCATCGCGGACGAGGAGGCGTGGCTCGCCCTCAAGGGCCTTTTCCAGGCGCTTCGATCGGCGTGCCGCGAACTTGAGCAGGTTGTCGGCGACGAACAGGGTGATCACCGCGACCAGGCCGCCCCACAGCGTGGTGTTCTCGCCGACCATCGAGTTCTGGACGGCATCCGAGATGACGAGGATCACGATCAGCTCGAGGATCGACATCTGGCCGACCTCGCGCTTGCCCGTCAGCCGCAGGATCAAGACCAGAAAGAGATAGACGATCGTGGTCCGGAGGACGATCTCCGGCAGGGTCGAGCCGAGGTCTGGGAGCGTCATGTCGCGTCTCCGCCGTCCGGAGCGGCCAGGATCCCTTCCAGTTGCCGCACGTGGTCCTCGAGGTGCCCGACGATGAACCTGTCGGGCATCGCCGCGACCGTGAACTCGCCGCGGGTGGGATGGAGACCCCGCCGCGCGAGGTCAGCCGCCGACAGGGCTCGCCAGCGCTGGACGAAGCGCTGGAGGTCGCCGCCGATCCGATCGTACAGCTCACGGGGTGGCACGGACCGGTCGCGCTCGACCAGTGCGATGCGCACAGGGTCGCTGGCGATCCGGCCGAACGGCACCGGCTCGGGGTGGCCGGCGAGCACCCGCTCGATCTCGCCCAGCCAGTACGGCGCCATCTCGGCGAGATGGGAGAGCACCTCGCCCGGCCCCCAGCGGGCCTCATCCGAGTCATCGAAGGTCTCGGCCAGCGGCCACGGCGCGCCGTCTTCCACGGCGGGTCGCGTGGCAGCCAGGCCGGCCCAAGCAGCTTCCAAGCGGTCGAGCAGAGCATCCATGCGCGCCAGTGTGGCACGCGAGGGGTAGCATGGATGGCCACGACAACCGGCCGGCCGCGGGACTCTCCGGACCCGTGATCGACCGCCCCGCCGCGCAGCAGGGGAGAGCCTCGATGACGCAGACCGAATCGCGAGGCGCAGCCAACCAGGCCGGCGCCCGGATCGACACTGACGCCTACGACAAGGCGGCCGATTTCCTCCCACTCAAGGGCATCGACCACGTCGAATTCTGGGTCGGCAACGCGCGCCAGGCGGCGGCTTACTACCGCGCCCTGTGGGGCTTCTCGCCGGTCGCGTTCAGCGGACTCGAGACCAAGGTCCGTGACCGGGCCAGCTACGTGATGGTCCAGAACGACATCCGGTTCGTGTTCACCGCGCCACTGACCCCCGACGGCGAGATCGCCGAGCACGTCCGCGCCCACGGCGACGGCGTCCACGACATCGCCTTCGCTGTCGACGATGTCGAGTCGGCCTGGCGTGAGACGACGACCCGCGGCGCGGTCTCGGCCCTTGCCCCGACCGGATTCGATGGCGGCGAGGACGGGACGCTCCGGAAGGCCTCGATCCATACCTACGGCGAGGTGCTCCACTCGTTCGTCGATCGAGGTGACTACGTGGGCGCCTTCGCCCCCGGTTATCGCAAGGTGAAGTCCGCCACGCCGGCAGCCGGCGGGCTGTCGCTGCTCGAGGTCGACCACTGCGTCGGCAACGTCGGGCTCGGACAGATGGACGAGTTCGTTGCCTTCTACCGCGACGTGCTCGGCTTTGCCCAGCTCATCCACTACGACGACAAGGTCATCCACACCGAGTACTCGGCGCTGATGTCGAAGGTCATGACCAACGGCAACGGCCGGGTCAAGTTCCCGATCAACGAGCCGGCCGCCGGTAAGAAGAAGAGTCAGATCCAGGAATACCTCGACTGGTACCGCTCGCCCGGCTGCCAGCACATCGCGCTACGTACCGACGACATCGTGACGACCGTCCGCCAGTTGCGCGAGAACGGCATCGAGTTCCTGGGCCTGCCGCACGAGTACTACGCGACGCTGGCCGACCGCGTCGGCGATGTCGGTGTCCCGATCGACACGCTCGAGGAACTCGGTATCGAGGCCGATCGCGACGAGGAGGGTTACCTCCTCCAGATCTTCACCCGCCCGGTCCAGGATCGCCCGACGTTCTTCTTCGAGATCATCGAGCGCCACGGCTCGCGCG
>JANMBS010000072.1:0-2097 GCA_031360525.1 Thermomicrobiales bacterium | reverse complement strand
GCGGTCGCCCGCTGGCCGCGCGTCAACTGGTGGTCGATGCGGTACGGGCCGCACGAGGCGCGCCGCGGATCGCCGGCCCGAACGCCCACCTGCGCAAACGCATCGTCGAAGCTCGCGAGCGTCCGCATGTCTGGCGCCTCGATCGGCGCGTTGAAGTCGCCGGCGACGATAACGGGCGAACCCAGGCCGTCGGCCATCGTCGCGAGCGCATCGGCCTGGGCACGTCGCTGTTCCGTGCCGGCATAGGTCAGGTGGGCGCCGACGATGGCCGCTCCCGCTCCGGGTCCGGCCAGTCGGCCGCCCACGGCACAGCGCGGCTCGCGGGTCCCATATGGCGCGTCATCGAAGGCGATGCCCGCCAGGGGCAGAGGACTACCGACCGGCTCGACCAGCTCGGCGTCGCCGCCCACCGGCAAGCCGAGCGCGAACCCGTTGTCGAGCGGCCGGCGCGACAGGATCGCGTTTCCCCAGGTCGCGGTCCCGATCGCCCGTCCCGCCCCGGGCTCGATCAGCTCGAATGCATGGACCGCCCCGTAGCGGACCTGCATCCCGGTCAGTCGCGCGAGGTCGGCCGGCTGGTCGTGGAGCTCGCCGTCCGGCGTCAGGAGGGCGACCTCCTGGAGCGCGACCAGGTCCGCGTCGAGGTCGGCGATGATCCCCGCGATCCGAGCCAGGCGGTCGCGCCGGACGTGCCGCCACCAGGCCGGCGGGAACGGGTCACCCGGGCCGATCGCGGCCCGGATGTTCCATGTCGCGACCCGGATGGTCGGCGGGCTGCCGCTCACCCGCAAGTGTTGCCCCTACTTGACCGAACCCGCCAGGAGCCCCTGCACGAAGAACCGCTGGAGGGCGAAGAACACGAGGAGCGGGACCACCATGAGCAGGAACGCGCCGGCGGCGAGCAGATGCCATTAGGTCCCGTACTGGGAGAGCAGGTTCTGGATCGCCCGGGTCATCGGGAACTTCGAGGAGTCCTGGACGAAGACCAAAGCCATCAGAAGGTCGTTCCAGACCCACAGGAACTGGAAGATCCCGTAGGCGGCGATAGCAGGCACCGACAGCGGCACCACGATCGTCCGGAAGATGCCGACCTCGCTGGCCCCGTCGATCCGGGCCGCTTCGATGAGGTCGCGCGGCAGGGTGATGAAGAAGTTGCGCAGCAGGAAGATCCCGAACGGCAGCGCGAACGCCGTATGAGCGAGCCAGATCGCGACATAGCCGTTGGTCAGCCCGAACGGCTTGAACAGCGTCAGGAGCGGGATGAACGCCACCTGGACCGGCACCAGCAACAGCGCGACGACGATCAGGAAGATCGAATCGCGGAACGGGAATCGCAGCCACGAGAACGCATACGCCGCCATCGACGCCAAGGCCAGCGGCAGGAGCGTGGACGGGATGGCGATGATCATGTTGTTGATGAACGCCTGGCCCATGCCCTGGGCGTTCAGGACCTGCTCGTAGTTCTCGGTCGTGAATCGGAGGGTGGAGAGGGTCTCCCACCAACCGGTCGACTGGATATCGGTTCGCGGCCGGAACGACGTCACGAGCAGCCCGATGGTCGGCGCCAGCCAGATCAACGCGACCACGGCCAACGCGATATGGATCGGCGTGCGGTTCAGAGCCTGGACGATGCGGCCGCTCGTGGTCTTGGCCACGGGTCGGATCGCCGGCCCTGCGAGGGCGTCTTGCTCGTTCATACCACGGAGGCCGATCGGAAGCGCCGGATGTTGAAGATCATCACCGGGATGAGGATCAGCATCATCACGACCGCCACCGCGGCGGCCTTACCGAACAAGCCGGCCTGGAAGCCCTCGACGTAGAACGTATAGCCGATCACCCGGCTGGCCGTGCCGGGGCCGCCGTTGGTCATGACGTAGATCAGGTCGAACAGCTTCACGACATTGACGATGAGGGTCACGGCCAGCACCGACAACGGCAGGCTGACCATCGGCAGGATGATCCGGAAGAAGATCTGACGTTCGTTGGCGCCATCCGTTCGGGCCGCCTCGATGATCTCGGTCGGGATGCCCTTCAGGGCCGCCGAGAGGATCACGGTCGCGAACCCCACCGACGCCCAGGTCCCGACCGCAATGAGGG
>JANMBS010000455.1:0-5458 GCA_031360525.1 Thermomicrobiales bacterium | reverse complement strand
GGACGCTCGACTTCTCTGATGTCGTCCACACCGCGCATCGCTTGGCGGCAGCTGCCCCCGACGCGCGCTCGATCGTGTGGGACGACGTCGCGCACATGGTGGGGATGGAGCAGCCCGACCGCCTGGCCGCCACGATCGTCGAGTTCCTCTCGCCCCTCGATCGCTGGTCGTGACGTCCGCTCGCGCCTGACCGACCGCGACTCTCAGCGTCGTCTCATGGACGGGGGCGAAGATACGAAGGTCTCTCCTCCGCACGACGCCGGAGGGCCTTCGGATCACGGGTGACGACCTCCTCCCTGTCACCGTGATCGCCGGCCCTCCGGCGTTCGATCTTTCGCGCCGGTGGCGAACTTGACCGGATTCACGGCGGGACCCAGGCTTGGGTCATGACCCGACGGCCCATGATCGGCGTCGGTGCGGTCGCCGTCGCGGTCACCGTCACGATCGCCCTGGTCTTCGCCATGGCGTCACCATCGGTCCCGCCGATCGGCCGTACTGGTGACGCGAGCGCCGTCCCCTCCAACGGCGGCCCGCGCGTCGTCGGGGCGAGCGGGAAGCCGGCCGACCCTCCCATCCCGAAGCACGAGCTCTTCGGCTTCGTCCCGTATTGGGAGATGAACGGGGAGATCGCGGCACACCTCGAGCGAACGCCCCTGACCACGCTCGCCCTCTTCTCGGTGACCAACACAAAGACCGGCAAGATCAATACGTCGCAGCTCGGCTACCGACGGATCACCGGGCCGATCGGCACCCAGCTCATCCGCGAGGCCCACGAGCGTCGTGTGGCCGTCCAGCTGGTCTTCAGCAGCTTCGGCAGCGCCCGCAACGCCCGGTTCTTCGGCTCGCAGGCCGTCCAGGACGCGACGATCACCTCGCTCGTGGCGCTGGCGGCCAGGATCCACGTCGACGGGATCAACGTCGACATCGAGGGTATCGATGTCGAGTTCCTGCCGCCCTACGCTGCATTCGTGGGGCGCCTCCGGGAGGCTCTGCGCGTCAAGATCCCCGACGCCCAGGTCTCGGTGGCGACGGGCGCGGGTGCGCGGGCGGCGCCGATGGCGGCGGCCGCCGCCGCGGCCGGCGCCGACCGCATCTTCCTGATGGCCTACGACTACCACTACGGTGCCTCCGACGTGGGCGCCTCGGCGCCGATGGATCGGCGCGACGGGGACGAGCGGGACCTCGCGTGGTCGCTCGACCTGTACGAATCGCTCGGTGTCCCGGTCGATCGGACGATCCTCGGCCTGCCTCTCTACGGCATGCGCTGGCGCGTGGCCGGTCCGGAGATCGGGGCGCCGCGGCTCGGCGACGGCGCCATCTGGGTCCCGGCCGACAACCCGAAGTTCCTGGCAGACCCGCCGCTGCCGCCTGAACTCGACCCCATCGAGATCGTCGAGTTCTACGCCGTCCCGCCGACCGTCGTCCCCGTCCCCGGCGACTCGCGGGCGACCGCCGGGTGGCAGGCGATCTATGTCGACTCGCCGCGGACCCTGGAGCCGAAACTTGCGCTCGCCGACGCCCGCGGCCTCGCCGGCGCCGGGTTCTGGGCGATCGGCTATGAGCGGGGCATCCCCGACTACGCCAAATTGATGGCGAGATTCGTGAACGGAGCGATACAGTAGGGGAAAGCGCGCGAAGCCGGACGTCAGCGGGACGAGAGCCCGACGGCGGCCAGAGGGGCGGTCGCATGGTTCGGGAATCCACGCGGGTGGCGACAGACACCGCATCCCAGCTCGTGGTCGTCGGCTCCTCGGCCGGAGGGATCGAGGCGCTGTCGCGGCTCGTCGCCCACCTGCCCGCGGATCTTCCGGCGGCGGTCGTCGTCGCCCAGCACCTCGATCCGAAACGGGTCAGCCACCTGGCCGAGATCCTCGCGCGCCACGCGACGCTGCCGGTCAAGGTCGCCGACGACACCACCTCACTCGACGATGGCGTGATCTTCGTCCTCCCGCCCAACCGCGTGGCCGAGGTCGTCGACGATGTCCTGCGGCTGCGCCCGTCGAAGCGCGGCGTGATCGCCCCGTCCGTCGACCTCCTGCTGAAGAGTGCCGCCAAGGTCTATGGCGAGCGACTGACCGCGGTGATCCTGACCGGCACGGGATCGGACGGTTCGTCGGGCGCGTGGCACGTCAAACAGGCCGGTGGGACCGTGGTCATCGAGGATCCGGAGACCGCCATGTTCCCGCAGATGCCGGCGTCGGTCTCGCCGTCGCTGGTCGACGCCAAGGCCGATCTCGACTCGATCGCCGGGGTCGTGGTCGGTCTGCTGCAATCGGCCGATGGCCTTGCCGCCGGCGGCGAGGACGAGGCGTTCCACCGTTTCCTCGATCGGATCCGGGAGCGCAGCGCCATCGATTTCAATCCGTACAAGCCGGCCACGATCGTGCGCCGGCTCCATGGCCGGATGAAAGCCACGGGCAGCCGGACTGTGGCGGACTACGCGGCCCTGGTCGAGGGAGATCCGGTCGAGTACGAGCGCCTGATCGGCAGCCTACTGATCAAGGTCACCGAGTTCTTTCGCGACCCGAAGGTGTGGGACAACTTGCGTGACCGCATCCTGCCGGCTCTCATCGAGGATGCGCGCCGGGAGGAACGCGAGCTGCGGGTCTGGTCGGCGGGCTGTTCGTCGGGCGAGGAAGCCTACTCGCTGGCGATCATGATCGCCGAGGTCCTTGACGGCCAACCGCCGCTCGACGCCCGCATCTTCGCAACCGACGTCGACAGCGCCGCGATCGCCTTCGCGCGCCGTGGCGTCTATCCGGCCGGCGCCCTGACGGGCATCCCGGCGCCGCTCCGGAACCGCTATTTCTCGCCGTCCGGGACGGGCTTCGAGGTCGTCAAGTCCTTGCGCTCGCAGATGGTCTTCGGCGAGCACGATCTGGGCGCCCGGGTCCCGTTCCCCAGGATCGACCTCGTGCTGTGCCGGAACGTCCTGATCTACTTCACGCCGCCGCTCCAGCGGCTCGCGCTCGAGACATTCGCCTACTCGTTGCGGCCCGACGGCCGGCTGGTGCTCGGGATGTCGGAGACCGTGGCGGCGTTGCCGGACCCGTATGATGAGGAGCACGCGCGGCTTCGGATCTACCGACGGCTGCCCGGACAGCAGCCCGTGCCACACGCGTGGCCGAAGGTGGTCCTCACGGCTCGTGATGTCGGCATCCCCCTCGAGCGTGCCATCCGCTCCACGCGGCGCGATGCCGCGGCATCCCCCGACCCGGCGGCTCCCGCGGAAGGGATCCTGCTCGGCCTCGACGTTGGCGTCATCGTGGTCGACCCGCGCTACGACATCGTCCGAATCAACACGGCCGCCCGGCGCATCCTCGGTATCCACGGGACGGCGTTCGATCAGGACTTCGTCCACCTCGCCGATGCGTTGCCGTCGACGCAGATGCGCAATGCCATCGAAACCGCGCTCAAGGGCAAGGCCAGTTCAGCGCTCTACCAGGTCGAGTCAGCCGACGTATCCGAGGAAGCGCTTCGCCACGTACAGGTGAACGTGCGCCCGTACCGGGTCGGCGGTCCGACCGTCGCCGGGGCGGTCATCGAGCTGGTCGACGTCTCCCGCATCGAACGCGAGCGATCCGGCCACGCCCGAACGCGTGAACGGATCGAGAAGGCGGCGGCGGTCAACGAGAAGCTGCTGCGGGCCAACGACGAGCTGACTGCCCTCATCGCCGACCTGCGCCGCTCGAACTCGGCGATGCTCCGCTCGAGCGAGGACGCCCAGGCGGGCCGCGAGGAGGTCGAGACCCTCAACGAGGAGTTCCAGGCGACGAACGAGGAACTCGAGACCCTCAACGAGGAGCTGACGGCGACCGTCGAGGAGCTCCGCATCGCCAACGAGGACCTGGCGGCGCGGACCGACGAACTGGGCGTCAAGGCGGTTGCCCTGGAGGATCAGCAGCGCGACACCGCGGAGGAGCAACGCCGCTTCCGCTCCATCCTGACGAGCATGGGCGACGCGGTCGTTGCGGTCGATCACGAGGGCAAGACGGTCGCCACCAACGCAGCCTACGACCGTCTGTTCGGTGGGCCGCCCGAGCAGATCGTCCTCGAGGACGTTGCCGGCCTGCCGTTCCAGGAGGAGGACCGGCCGCAACGGCGCGCGGCACGAGGCGAGCGCTTCCGGGTCGAGTTCGCCCTGCACGAGCCCGACGGAAAGAGGCGCTGGTTCGAGGCCGTCGCCGAGCCGTTGACGGCCGAGGACCGGACGTGGGGCGGGGTGGTCTCGATCCGCGACGTATCGGAGCGGACGATGCGCCTCAGCCTCGAGCGCCTGATGGCCGCCGCCGGACATGAGCTCAAGACGCCGACGGCCGCCATCCACAACTACCTCCAGCTGGTCGAGCGACGACTGGCCAGCGGCGACACAAGCGAGGCTGCGACCTACGCGGGCCGTGCCGCGTTGCAGGCCCGGCGCCTGAGCGACCTCGTGGAGCGGCTGTTCGACGTCAGCCGGATCCAGACCGGCAAGCTCGAGATCGTGACGGCGCCGGTCGACCTCGTCGCGATCGTGCAGGCCGCTGTCGACGTCTCGGCAGTCCTTGCCAACGCGCCGGCGATCCGCTTCCGCGCGAAACCCGCCTCATTGGCGGTGCACGCGGACGCGGGCCGCCTCGAGCAGGTCTTCCTGAACCTGCTGACGAACGCGGTCGAGCACGGGGCTGGATCGGGCGCCATCGATGTGACCGTCCGACGGTCGGATGGATTCGCCGTCGTCGACGTGCGCGACCACGGCGACGGCATCGCGGCCGAGGACCTGTCCATCGTGTTCGAGGCCTATACGCGGCTGCGCCATCCGCAGGGGGCAACTGGCCTCGGCCTTGGGCTCTTCGTCTCGCGCGAGATCGTGGCGGCCCATGGCGGGTCGATCACGGCGACCTCGCGGATCGGCGAAGGCACGACCATCTCCGTCCGTCTCCCGGCATTGCCGGCATCGGCCCGGACCACCGCGCCGGCGTCGGCCAAGCCCCGCAAGCGCAAGGCGTCGGCGAAACCCTCGTGATCCGCCTGGCGATCGTCGAGGATCACCCGGCCCTCGCCGACGGGCTCGCGACCCTCCTGCGCGGTTCGCCCGACGTCGAAGTCGTCGGGACGGCGCCGGATGTTCCGCGCGCCACCGAGCTCCTCGAACGCGAGATGCCCGACGTGGTGCTGTGCGACATCCGGCTTGCCGACGACGGGGACGACGGCTTCACCCTCGTCCGCCGCTTCGCCCCGCGGTTCGCCTTCATCATGCTGACGGTCGCGTCGTATCCGAGCTATCACGCCCGCGCCGTTGACCTCGGCGCGATGGGCTACCTCTCGAAGATGGCCTCGGTCGACCAGATCCTCGTCGCGATCAGGTCGGTCGCGGCCGGCGGAACGGCCTATCCCAGCGACACACGTCGGTCGGCGAGCGAGGCACTGCGCCTGCCGACTCCGCGCGAACTCGAGATCCTCGCCCTCGTCGCCGAGG
>JANMBS010000426.1:0-4954 GCA_031360525.1 Thermomicrobiales bacterium | reverse complement strand
GAGAAGGGCTACATCCAGCCGGGCCTGGGCGACGCCGGCGACCGCCAGTTCGGGACGGGTCGCTCGGACTAGCTCGCCCGGTCCCGCTCCCCGCGTCGGTCGGGACCCCAATCGGGCGGCCAGTCGTCGCCGTGGACCCAGATGCCGTGCGCCCAAGAGTCAAGGTCGGGTGGCTCGATGCCATTGGCACCGAGGATCGTCCCGACGTGGGCTCGATGCTCGACGCCATGCATCACGAGCTGGGTCAGGATCGTGGCGGCGGCGCGCATGCCGGAGCTGGTCTCGATCCTGGTGGGCGGGTCGGGCAGGGTGTCGACCAGGTCGACCAGCCTCGCGGCTGATTCGGTCGCCAACGCCTGGAGGGTCGGCAGGTCCGGATGCTCAGGCCGTTCCGGGACGTCGCGGGCCGGTGGTGGGGCGAGGCGCCGGGCGTAGCCCATCTCGCTCGAGAACAAGTGCTCGAGCGTTTCCCGGATCGTGCCGTACACGCCGGGCGTCGTCAGATCGAGCGTCTCGGGCGGCTGCTCGCTCAGGAAGTCGAGCAGTCCCTGGTTCGCCCAGGTGTCGTAGTCGATGAGCCGGTCGAGGTAGGTGGCCATCGGGGAAGTCTACGGCCCGGGCCGCCGGAGCCTCGGCCGACCCCCGTGTCCTACCATCGACCGATGAGAAAGCTGGGCTTCTACATCATCCTCACCGCCGACGGCATGTACGCGGACTCCGACGGTGGCCTCGACCACTACGAACCGGCCGAGGACGAGCATCGCTACGCGAACGGCCTGGTCCGCGACTCTGGCGACATCGTCTACGGCCGCGTCATGTACGAGGTGATGCGGTACTGGGACACCGTCGATGTCGACGATGACGCCGCCCCCGAGGTCGAGCGTGAGTTCGCGAGGTTCTGGGCCGAGACGCCGAAACATGTCGTCTCGCGCGGGAAGCCCGCGCTGGGCCCCGCGGCGACCCTGCTCGAAGGAGATGTCGTCGAGGCGGTCCGGCGACTCAAGGAACAGCCGGGGGCGGACATCGGCCTGGGCTGCGGTGCGGATCTGCTGGCTACGCTGACTCAGGCCGGCCTGATCGACACCTACCGGCTGCTGGTGCTGCCCACCGCGCTTGGAAGGGGCAAAGCGCTGTTCAGGTCGCTCGAGGCACCACTCCCCCTGCGGCTCACGGGCTCGCGGACCTTCTCGTCAGGGAGTGTCCTGCTCGAGTACGAGCCCAGGACGTAGCGCCCGCGTCCTAAGAGCCCGTGTTGCGCCGATATGCAGCTCACTCATCGAAATCGTTTCGAACGAGCGTGGCGGTGGGTCGAATCTGACGGAATCGATCGCGGGCGAAGCGTGGAGAGCCTGCATTTTGATGCGTCAGACGCATATCGGCCTCGCGAACGAGGGGTTGACATTCGGGCCGCGCGGTGTACATTACTATCAGGTTATATAACCAAGTAGTGATGGATATGCAGCCTACCGATCCTCTCAGCGCGACATTCGCCGCTCTCGCCGACCCGACGCGGCGCGCGATCCTGGCCCGACTCGCCCAGGGCGAGACGTCGGTCAAGGACCTCGCCGCACCCTTCGACATCAGCCAGCCCGCCATCTCCAAGCATCTTCGCGTGCTCGAGAAGGCCGGTCTCATCGAGCAGGGACGGCAGGCGCAGTGGCGACCGCGTCGACTTCAGGCCGGCCCGCTGCGGGAGGTCGCCGATTGGGTAAGCCAGTACCGCCGCCACTGGGAAGAGAGCTTCGAACGACTTGACGCCTACCTCCGTGAGGTAAGAGAAACACAGGAGCAAGGACATGGAGAGCACGATGACAGCGACACGGATCGACAGGGGTAGCACCCCGACCACGACCATCTACTCCGAGGGTGGTGACCTCGTCTTCGAGCGCACCTTCGACGCACCGCGCGAGCGGGTCTGGAGGGCCTTCACCGACCCCGAGATCGTCCCCCGCTGGTGGGGTCCCCACGGCACGACGACCACGGTCGCGGAGATGGACGTCCGGCCGGGCGGCAAGTGGCGCTACATCAGTAGCGCTGCCGACCGGGACGACGCCGTCTTCTATGGCGAGTACTTGAGCATCACCCCGCCCGAGGGATTCGAGTGGACGTTCATGTTCGACGTCGAGGGCGTCGACCCTCAGGGGGGCCCGGAGTCGCACCGGTTCGAGGACCTCGGCGGGAAGACCAGGGTCATCTCGATCGGGCACATGGGTTCGCCCGAGGTGCTCGAAGGCGCCCTGGCGACCGGGATGGCCGAGGGCGCGATCGAGACCTGGGACCGCCTCGAGGCCGTGCTGGCCGAGGGCTGATCGATCCGAGAAGGCCGGGTCGGACCCGACGAGAATCGACGAGCCGGCCTTCCGAAGGCCGGCTCGTCGCCGAATGTCGCGGGGACGCTCGCTACTTGCCGCCCTCGGTGAGGACGACCGTGGCCTTCTGCCAGGATGTGCCCTTTGTATCGGCGCTCCCGAGCGCCGCGAGCGCCTTCTCGGCAAGGTCGTTCCGCCACGGGGTGCCGGTGACCGGCTTGGTCAGGATCTTGCCATCGAGTGCGACCTGGACGGTACGGTCGAAGGCCGCCTTGTCGGTGATCCCGATCCCGTTCGGAGCGGGCCAGATGATCCCGTTGACTTCGTTGAGCTGCCAGGTCTGGTGGCCCTTCGGGAGCTTGGCGTCGTGCTTGAGCACGATGTCGACGCATTCCGCTGGGTTGTCACGGCAGAAGATCCAGCCCTTGAACGATGCCGTCAGGAACTTGACCGCGACGTCCTCGTTGCCCGGCTGCTTGAGCCACGCATCCGAGGCGAATATCGCATCCTGGAGCATCGACGTGCCGTATTGCTCCCACGAGATGACGTTGAGGTCATCGGGCGTATAGAGCTTGCCGGTCGCCGGGTTCTTCGTCTCGAGGACCTGGGCGTATTCGTTGTAGATCATCGCCTGGGCCGCGTCGATCTCATGGGCGCCGAAGGCGACCATGTCGAACTGCTGGGCGATGATATTGACGTCGTTCTTGTTCGCCGGGTCCAGGCCGGCCTTGTGCAAACCGGCGTACAACTCCGCCTCGTTGCCAAACCCCCACGCCCCGACCTTCTTTCCCTTCAGGTCTTCGGGCTTGGTGATGTTCTGGTCCTTGAACGAGACCTGGAGCGTCGGCGACCGCTGGAAGATCTGCGCGATCACGACGCCGTCCGCGCCCGACTCACGGGGAGCCAGCATCCGCGGCACCCAGCTGATCCCGAACTCGGCCTGGCCTCCGGCGACGACGGTCGCGGGGACGATCTCGACCGCGCCCGGCAGGATCGTCACGTCGAAGCCCGCGTCCTTGTAGTAGCCCTTGTCGAGGGCCGCGAAATAGCCGGCGAACTGGGCCTGCGGGAACCACTGGAGCTGGAGCCGGATCGGCTTGAGCCCGGTGCTGGCACCGGCGCCTGGCGACGAACCGCCTCCACTCGAACATGCAGCCACGACGAGCATCAGGACGAACGCCGCGACCACTCGGGAGTTACGCATGGAACACCTCACCCTACGGACCGCAGACGGGAGCCGGTCCTCCTCCTCCGGCCTCGCAGTCTAGCGAACGACGGATCGCAACGATACGGGCCTTCGCCACGCGACCGCGTGACGGATCGGCTCAGCCGAGTTCGCGCTTCGAGCGGGCCCACGGCATCGCAAGCCACTCCGTGATCGCGACCACGACGTACAGCCCGATCCCGATCGCGCAGGCGAAGACGATGGCCGCCCACGAGCGCTCGAAGTTGAGGAAGGCCGAATAGGTCGCGATGTACTGCCCGAGGCTCGCGCGCGGCGCGGCGAAGTACTCGCCGACCACCGCGCCGATCGTGGCCAGGGTCGCGGCCAGTCGCAGTGCGGTGAAGATGAACGGCAGGGCATTCGGGATGCGGAGCTTCCAGAACACCTGCGCGTCCGAAGCAGCCACGGACCGCAGAAGCTCCACTGCCGCGGGATCCACCAGGGTCAGGCCACGGACCGTGTTGATCATCACGGGAAAGAAACAAAGGGCCGCAGCGATCATCGCCTTGGACAGCTGCTGATCCAATCCGAACCAGTTGTTGAACAGTGGCGCGAAAGCGAGGATGGGGACCGAGCTGGCCGCGACCGCGAACGGCATCAGCGAGTCCTGCATCGACCGGTAGCGTGCCGTGATCGCCCCGACGAGGATCCCGGCGGTGGCGCCGATGATCAGCCCAGCGACGATCTCGAGGAACGTGTAGCTCGCCGCATCGAGGAGCTCGGGCAGGTATGTCTGCCAGGCGACGGCGATGGCGATCGGGGCGGGCAGGATGAACTGCTTGATCTGGAGGGCGCGGACGACGACCTCCCAGGTGACGAGGAAGCCGATCAAGAGCAGGATCGGCGGGCCCCAGTCGCCAAGCCGGTCCCGGACGCCGTCGCGTCGCGACCGCGCGTCGATCGGCGGCGCGGCAGCGGTCATCCGGACATGCCCTCCGCGGCTGCTCGACGGGCGTCGGACGAACCAGGCCGGTAGGACGGATCATTGCCGCGGAGCGCCTCTCGCACCTCGGTCACGAGACGGAAATACGCCTCGGTCTCGCGCGTCTCGGCCGTCCGCTCGTGTGGCAGGTCGATGTCGACCACCGATGCGATCCGGCCCGGGCGGGCGGACATGACCACGACCCGCGACGACAGGAAGACCGCTTCGGCGATCGAGTGCGTCACGAACAGGACGGTGAACCGCAACTGGTCCCACAGCGCCAGCAGTTCCTGCTGCATCGTCCGCCGGGTGAGCGCGTCGAGCGCGGCGAACGGCTCGTCCATCAACAATATATCGGGCTCAAGCGCCATGGCGCGCGCGATGGCAACGCGCATTTTCATGCCGCCGGACAGCATGTGCGGATAGATGTCGCGGAATTCGGTGAGTTTGACTTTATGAATCGCCGCATTCGCCCGCGCCACCGCCTCGGCTTTGGTG
>JANMBS010000416.1:0-2332 GCA_031360525.1 Thermomicrobiales bacterium | reverse complement strand
CGCTGCAGGCCGCAAGTGAAGCGAGCACGGTCTCGACCGGCCCCAGGCCGCCGTCGGCCACGTCATCGAAGGCGATCGTGCGTCTGCTACCGGTCTCGACATCGAAATGGAGTCCGCCCGTCAATCTCAGTTCGGCGGTCTTGATCGTCGTCACGTGTCAGCTTCCCGGCGCGCCGACGGGGGTGGGGGAGATGCGCTCATCCCGATCGCCGCGGTCGCCCGGGCCCGGACCGCCCCGCTCGGGCCCACCCGGCGCTCCCCGGTCTTCCTCGGCGAACTGCTCGCGGTAGAGCCGCGCATAGACCCCGCCCTGGGCGATCAACTCGGCATGGGTGCCGCGCTCGACTATCCGGCCGCGCTCGTAGACGAGGATCCGGTCGGCGCGCAGGATCGTGGACAGTCGGTGGGCGATGGCGATCGTTGTGCGACCCTCCATCAGGCGCTCGAATGCGGCCTGGATGAGCCGCTCCGAGACGGTGTCGAGCGCCGAGGTCGCCTCGTCGAGGATCAGGATCCGCGGGTCCTTGAGCAGCACCCGGGCGATCGCGAGGCGTTGCTTCTCGCCACCCGACAGCTTGTAGCCGCGCTCGCCCACGGTCGTGTCGTAGCCGTTGGGGAGTTCGACGATCCGCTCGTGGATCGCGGCGGCACGCGCGGCGACCTCCAGCTCCTCGTCGGTCGCGTCGGGGCGGGCGTAGCGCAGGTTGTCGCGGACCGACGCGTGGAAGAGGTATGTCTCCTGGGTCACGGTCCCGATCACCTCCCCGAGGGAAGCGAGCTTGATCCTGCGGACATCGATGTCGTCGATCTCGACCGCACCCGAATCGACGTCGTAGAGGCGCGACACGAGGTACGTGGTGGTCGTCTTGCCGGAGCCTGAGGCACCCACCAGGGCAACCAACTCCCCGGGTTCCGCCACGAAACCGATGCCCTCGAGCCCGAACGAGGGCACGATCTCCAGCGCTGGAACGTCGAGCCCGGCCAGGCCCTCGGCATCCGCCCCAGCACCATCCCCGGCAGCAGCGGCCACGACCGGGATGGGCGCCCCGGCCTCGACCGCCTCGACCAGCTGTTCCGGATCGGCCGTCTCCCCGTCACGATCGTTTACCGCGGTGTGGGCCAGATGCGAGGGCACGGCCGCAGTCGGATAGTGGAACGTGACATCGTTGAAGCGGACCTTGCCGCGCATCGCCGGTCCGTCCATCGAGATCGCATCGGGCGCATCCACGATCTCGGGGTCCATCTCGAGGTACTCGAAGATCCGGTCGAATAGCGCGAGCGAGCCCTGGATCTCGACCTGGATGCCGAGCAACTGACCGAGCGGGAAGAAGAGTCGGCTCTGGAGCGTCGTGAAGGCCACGATCGTGCCCGCTGTCGGGGCGTCCGGGCTGCCGTTCGCGGCTAGCGTGCCGGCCAGCCAGTACACGAACGCCGGCATGATGCTGAAGATCGTGCCGATGATCATGAAGAACCAGCGCCCGACCATGGCCTGGCGGATCTGGAGGCCGGCCAGGCGCCGGTTGAGGCTTCGGAACTTGTCGATCGACGTCTGTTGCTGGCCGAACGTCTTCGACAGCAGGATCCCGGAAACGCTCAGGGTCTCCTCGGTCGTCGCGCTCAACTCGGCCAGCGATTTCTGCGTCTCGGTCGAGACCTCGCGGCGCACCTTCCCGACCCGGTAGGTCAAGTACAGGAAGATCGGCGTGAGGCCGAGAGACAGCAGAGCGAGCCGCCAATCGATGATGAACATCGCGACGATCGTGCTTAGCGCGATCGCGAGGTTGCTGGTGATCGAACTGGCCGTGTCGGTCACGACCGCCTGGACGCCGCCGACGTCGTTGGCCAGTCGGCTCTGGATCTCGCCCGTGCGCGTCTCGGTGAAGAAGCGAAGCGGCATCCCCTGGAGGTGGGCGTACAGCGCGGCCCGCAGGTCTTGCATGACGTTCTGGCCGATGACGTTGTTGAGGTAGCTCTGCCCGACCCCGATCAGTCCCGTCGAGATGGGCAGGATGATCATCAGTCCCACGTACAGATTGAGGTTCGCGTACTCCTGGCCGACGATCACCTGGTCGATCAACAGGCCGAGCAGGAGCGGGTTGACCAGGCCGATCAGACTCGTCGTGAGGATCGCCACGAGGACGACCACGACCTGCAGGCGATACGGCTCGAAGAACGCGACGATCCGGCGAAGCGTCCGCACGCGGCGCTCCTTTGGCACGGGCGTGAATTCCGGCATTGAGCTGCCGAATGGGCCGCCTCCGCTGCCGCCGCCTCCCCGGGTCCCTCGTGCGCCCCCGCCACCGGAGCCGCCGGAACCGCCGGCAGAGCGTCC
>JANMBS010000395.1:0-2342 GCA_031360525.1 Thermomicrobiales bacterium | reverse complement strand
GAGGGCCCATGGAGATGGATCACGGCGATCGGGGTCCGTCGCAGCATCCGCGACGCCGACCTCACCTTCGGGGGCTCGCGCGCTGGTGGTGTCCGACTGGACTTCCGCGAGCCGATCAAGGTCCGGCTCCTCAAGGTCCCGGCCCTCTACCTCACCGTCCAGGATCTCGAAGGGCTCGGCGCGGCGCTGGCGGCGCGCGGGATCCCCGGCACGGATGCCCGAAAGTCCCGCTGACGACCGACGCGCGGAAACGGCGCTGGCACTCCAGATCCGATCGCAGCCGATCCGACGTATCTCGACTTAGGTCACAGCCCGCCGGCCGGAAACGCTCAACATCCGACCCGGGCACGGACCGGAGGTTGGGATGATGGCCGAGCAGAGCCTCTACGAGCGACTTGGCGGCGTGTTTGCCGTCGCAGCGGTGGTGGACCGATTCAGTGACGAGGTCGTCAAGAACGCTGTCGCCGGCCAGGGATCCGACAACCCGGCCCTTCGTGCATGGCACACGGCCAAGCTGGCGCGCCTACCCGGGCTGAAGTTCATGCGAACGCTGTGGGTGTGCAACGTCTCAGGTGGGCCATTCGAGTACGTGGGGACGAAGCCGGGCCACGATGCCCTCGGCCTCGAGGAAGCGCATCGCGGGCTTGAGATCACGTCGGACGAATTCGACGCCGTCGCCGGCGAACTGGCCAAGGCGCTCGACTTCTTCAAGGTGCCTGCACAGGAGAAGGGTGAGGTTCTCGCAGCCTTCGCCGCCCACAAAGGCGAGGTGACCGAGGGATCCCTGGCCACGAGCGCCGGTTGAGGCGCCCCCGCGGGCTAGTCAGCCTCGACTTGACGGGGGTGCGAACCTGACGAAGGGTGGTGGCGCTCGTCCGTCACGGATGCGCCCGTGCAGCGCCGGTATGCTTGGCCCGTGACAGACGACGCCCTCCGCCGTCTCGCCGTGCGTGACGGCGGCAACCCAGATGGCCGACCGATGCTGTTCGCCCACGGCTTCGGCTGCGATCAATCGATGTGGCGGTTCATCGCGCCCGCGTTCGAGTCCGAGTTCCGGACCATCACGTTCGATTACGTGGGCGCCGGCGCCTCCGATCGGAGCGCCTACGATCCGGAGCGCTACGCCAGCCTCGATGGCTATCGGGACGATGTCCTGGACATCGTCCGCGCTCTCGACCTCCGCGATGTCGTCATGGTCGCCCACTCGGTCAGCTCGATGGTCGCCGTCCTCGCCTCGATCGCGGAGCCGGACCGCTTCGGCGAGCTGATCTTGGTGACGCCATCGCCGCGCTACCTCGATGACCTGCCTGGATACCGCGGCGGTTTCGGGCCAGCCGACATCGATGGTCTGCTCCAGATGATGGACGTCAATGCGATGGGCTGGGCCGCATACCTCGCCCCGGTGGTCATGGGGAATCCGGAGCGCCCGGAACTGTCCGCGGACCTCGAGGCGACCTTCTGCTCCATCGATCCGCTGATGGCTCGACAGTTCGCTCGGGTGACATTCCTGGCCGACAACCGGGCCGACCTCGCGGAGGTCACCACGCCGTCGCTCCTCATCCAGTGCACGAATGATGCTGTCGCACCGATGTCCGTCGGCGCCTACCTGGACGAGCACCTGCCAGGGAGCACGCTCCGCCTCATCGAGGCGACCGGGCACTGTCCCCACGTCAGCCATCCTGCGCAAACGATCGCCGCCATCCGGACCTACCTCCAGTCGGGAAGAGACGTGCCGGCGGTGACCGCAGGGTGATCGACTTCACGCTGGACGCCCTGCCGGCCGGCGTGCTCAGCCTGTCGGATGACCTGACGATCGTCGCGGCGAATCGCGGTGTGGGCGAGATCGTCGGGCGCGATCCCGCCAGCCTGGTCGGCGAGCCCCTCGATGCCCTGCTCTCGGTGCCGGCTCGGATCCTGTTCCAGACGCATGTCTACCCGGCGCTCAAGGCACATGGCAGGGTCGAGGAGGTCTTCCTGACGCTCGTCGGAAACGCCGCGACCGAGCCGACACCCGTCCTTCTCAACGCGATCCGACTCGACGCGACACACGGGGGTGGTTATGCCGTGGTCATCGTGCGCATCCGAGCGCGCGCCCGCTGGGAAACGGACCTGCTGGACGCAACACGCGCCCTCGAAGGTGAAAGGGCTGCGAGCGAACGACTGGCCGCCGATCTCGCGGCCGCGGCGGATGACCTGGCACTGCGACACGAGGAGGAACAGCGCAATCACGCGTTCCGCGACGCGTTCATCGGGGTTGTCAGCCACGAGCTACGCACGCCCATCACGACGATCTACGGGATGAGCCACGTGCTCCAACAACGAGCCGGGACGATGGCCCCTGA
>JANMBS010000354.1:0-7004 GCA_031360525.1 Thermomicrobiales bacterium | reverse complement strand
CACCCGCAACCGCGCGGAGATCCGCCAGATCTTCATCGACGAGATGGGCAACGTCGGCCGGCCGGCGCCACCTGACCTCGGCGATGCGCCGGCCGAGCTTGCCGAGGCCGCGCGGCTGCACCTCCGCGAGAAGTTCCTGCGGGCGCGGGTGGCCGTGTCCGGCGCGAACTTCGCGGTCGCCGAGACCGGCAGCGTCGTCGTCCTCGAGTCCGAGGGCAACGGGCGGATGTGCCTGACGCTCCCCGAGGTCCTGATCACGGTCATGGGCATCGAGAAACTGGTGCCGACGTGGCGCGATCTCGAGGTCTTCCTCCAGCTGCTGCCCCGCTCGTCGACCGCGGAGCGGATGAACCCCTACACCTCGATCTGGACCGGCGTGACACCGGGCGACGGCCCTCAGGCGTTCCATCTGATCCTGCTCGACAACGGCCGCACCGACGTGTTGTCGGATACGGTCGGTCGCCAGGCGCTTCGCTGTATCCGCTGCTCGGCCTGCCTCAACGTCTGCCCCGTCTACGAGCGCACTGGCGGCCAGGCCTATGGCTCGGTCTATCCCGGCCCGATCGGCGCGATCCTCACGCCCCAACTCCGGGGGATCGCGAAGCACCCGGTCGACAAGCAAACGGCGTCGCTGCCATATGCCTCGTCGCTGTGCGGAGCGTGCTTCGACGCGTGCCCCGTCCGGATCGACATCCCCGAGGTGCTGGTCCACCTGCGCGGCCAGGTCGTCCGCCACAGCGAGGCGACCCACCGGCTGCCGAGCGCCGAGGGGGCGGGGATGGGAGCGGCCGCCTGGACGCTGCGGACGCCGCGGCGACTGGGCCTCGCCGAGCGAGCCGCCGGGCTTGCGGGTCGCCTGCTCAGGCGACGCGGGATGCTCCGGCGCGTGCCGGGGCCTGGCCCGGTCGGTGGCTGGTTCCGGTCTCGTGACCTCAAGTCACCGGCGCGCGAATCGTTCCGCGCCTGGTGGCGTCGAACGGACGGCGGGCGGGGAGGGGAGTGATGGCAGGCGCGAACACCCCCTCGTTCGCCGCGGCCCGGGACGTGGTCCTCGGTCGGATCCGCGCGGCACTCGGTGACCGGCCGCCGCTGGTCGAGATCCCGCGGGACTACGAACGGGCTCTACCGCCTGGCCGCGATGTCCTCGAACTCTTCGTGGAGCGCGTGAGCGACTATCGCGCGACGGTCCATCGGACGACGGCACGTGGCCTGACGGATGCCATCGCCACGGTCCTGGCAGCGCGCGGAGCCACCCGGATGGCGATGCCGAGCGGCCTCCCGGACGGTTGGCGCGCTGCGAGCGGGGCGGCGTGGGTTCCGGACGACCCACCCCTGACCTATCGCGACCTCGACCTGCTGGATGGGGTCATCACCGGCTGTGCGGTCGCGATCGCCGAGACCGGCACCATCGTCCTCGACGCCGGCCCCGACCAGGGTCGTCGGGCGCTCAGCCTGCTGCCTGACCTTCACGTGTGCGTCGTCATGGCGGGTCAGGTCGTCGGGACCGTGCCCGAAGCGCTGGAACGCCTCGATCCGACCCGGCCACAGACCTGGATCAGCGGACCCTCGGCCACCAGCGATATCGAATTGCAGCGGGTGGAAGGCGTCCACGGCCCACGCACGCTCGACGTCATCCTCGTCGAGGGCTAGCCCCTCGCCGGAACCTCGACGGCCACCTCCGACGGACCGCGCGTCGGTCCCCGCCGGAGCCACCAGCTCGTCTCCAGCTTGACCGCGAATCGGGACAGGTAGCTCGTGGCCACGACCGCGGCGGCCATCGCCAGCAGCACAGGCCCGAGCGCGAGCGCCCGAAAACCGACGAGCCCGACGCCCCAGCCGACGATGATCCAGTGAGTGAAATAGATGGCGATGACGCGATCGCTCCAGCCGTAGAAGAAACCGAACCAGCGATCGAGCCAGCGACGCCTCGTGGCGAAGTCGCACAGCGCCAGCCAGACCAGGACGATCCCCATGATCGCGACCGCGAACGAAGCCGGTTGTCGCCAGTAGGTGTAGACATCGAAGGTCGGCCGCTGGACCGCGATCAGCGCGCAGCCGATCACCAGCAACACCGCGCCGACGAGCCCCGCCCGCCGGAACAGCGCGGTCCGGTCGGTGGACCGCGCCATCATCGAGCCGAAGACGGCGCCGGCCAGCGGGTAGGCGAGCCACGGCACGACCGCGTAATAGACATTCGCGGCGGAGCCCAGGAATGGCGTCAGCGGCGCATCCAGGAGGGGGCTGCCGAAGGTGACGGCGCGCAGCCACGGGGCGACGAGGATGAGCACCCCGGCGAGGGCCAGCCACAGCCAGCCCGGC
The DNA here is from genome assembly GCA_031360525.1 of Thermomicrobiales bacterium. GTDB lineage: Bacteria > Chloroflexota > Limnocylindria > Limnocylindrales > CSP1-4 > SPCO01. Next base: position 4,685 of record JANMBS010000354.1, on the reverse strand, counting down.
TGCACTCGCGTCCGCAGGACCGCGATGACGATCAGCGACAGCCCGACCACGTGGTGGAGGTCGATGGTGGTACCGAGCCACCACGGCGTATAGGGCGCGACCTGCTCCGCTGTGATGACGCCCGTTGCCGTGCCAAGCGTGTACGGGACGACCCCGCGCAGGAGGTTGAGCAGGTAGCCGAGTGCGAAGAGCCAGACTCCCCGAGCCACGAGCGTGCCGGCGCCCGATCGCCGTGCGGCTCCGAGAGACGCCCCGATCAGGAACATGAAGACCGGCGTGGCGGTTGGGCCCGCGGCGTAACTGATCGCCTCGCCGATCGGCGTCGTCCAGGTGTCCGGCGCGCCCCAATGCCACAGGACGTGGACGAGGATCATGAAGAACACCGCGAGCCCGGCCGCAAGGTCGAACGCCCGGACGCGCTCACGTCCGGCGATGCCGGTGACCGCGTTCGTCGGGGCCGGATCGGGTGTTTCCATGGGGCGCGAGTCTACGCTGGGTCGGCGCGGGCGCGGGGGCAGCGCGTTGTTCCGGAAGGCCATCGATGCAGGCGCGCGCGAACTACGAGATGCGCTCGCCGTCGCTGTCGGTCGCCAGTTCGCGGAAGCGCGCGTCGAGCCCTGTCGGCACGCGCATCAGCTCACCGGTTTGGTCGGGGACCAGATCCCACAACCCCATGTGTGATAGGTACGTTTCGGGCGCCCGTCGTCCGCGTCGGTAGTCCCAGCTGAAGAGGCTGAAGGCCGGGAACCAGGTGGTCCCGAGGAAAGGCACGCCGCTGACGCGCAGCCGGTTCGAGCTCGCGACAACGTCCTCGAGCCACTTCCCGCGGGCCGCGATCGAGCCGTAGACGCTCGTCTCGGTGACAAGAACAGGCCGGTCAACGCGGGACGCGGCGTGCCGCACTGCCTCCTCGAGGTCGTGACCCGTCCCGCGCCGACGATGCAGCCGCGGCCGCTGGATCGATCCTTGGATCGTCCAGCAACTCATCTGTGGGTAGAAGTTGCCGCCGAACACATCCATCCGACGACCCGGTCGCGCAAGGCCCGCCAGATCGCGCGGATCGACGCCGTGGGCCACCAGCCACGGATGCATGAGATGGCCCTCATCGACCCGTCCTTCGACGAGGTCGAGAGCGAGAAACGGGAACTCCATGCGACGCGCGACCTCGGGCGCCAAGGTCGGGTCCGTCGCATCGATGACCGACAGCGCCTCCACGTGCACGATCTCGGCGTTCGGGACGTTGGCACGGATCGCATCGACGGTAAGAGCCATACCTCGCGCAAGGCCGACGATGACCTGGCTGAACCCTCGCTCGCCGCGCCGATACGGCGGCCACGCCGAGACTCGCCCGGCGAAGTGGGCGTGAACGTGTGGTTCGTTGAGCGGGGTCCAGTGACGAACCAGATGTCCGTAGCGGTTCGCAACGGCCGCCGCGTATTCGGCTACTCGAGTGGGGTAGTCGAGCGAGAGGAACGTGCCCTCGAGCCAGAGCGGGGCGCCGTAGTGGACGAGGTCAACGATCGGGTGGATGCCCAGGTCTTCGACCAGATACGGCAGGACCGCGTCCGTCCACGCCCAGTCGAAGACGCCCGGCGCGGGATTGACGAGGTACCACGGGATGCCATACCGGAGCCAGCGGACACCGAGGTCGGCGATCGCTCGAAGGTCATTGCGCCACAGACGGTCGTGGCCCGTCAGGACGTACTCGTCGAGCACCCGACCAGTCCGTCCCTCGGGCTGGGGGATGAAGGTGTCTTCGATGCCAAGCGCCCAGATCGAGTTCGGGGAGCCCAGGATCGAGGGGCATGCGTGTTCGGTCATCGGCTCGAATGATGACTGGATCGCGGGGCCGGGCTCGAGCGAGCGCGTGGAATGCGAGGGCAGGAACTGCGTTCAGGCTGCGACCAACTCCAACTCGGCACCTGCGCTGATGCAGTCGTCGCGGAACCGCTCCAGCTCGTCCGGATCGTGGGCGGCCGCTCGGATGAGGGTCATCACCCGCGAAGCGCCGGCCTCACGGTACGCGGCGATCAGTTCGGCCCTGGATGAGGCGGCGTCGAGGTGCTCCCACCAGATATGCACGGAGACGGGCAGGGTCGCTGGATCTCGGTCGACCTCGGCGCACCGATCGGCGATGACCTCCAATGCTTCCGGGAGCTCGGCAGGCGGGGTCGCGTCCAGGTTCAACTCGTCCGCGTAGCGTGCGGCGAGCCGCCACGTCACCTCGCGGCCGTTGCCGCCGACCATGATCCAAGGGCGCGGCTCCTGGAGCGGCTTCGGCTCATTGATCGCTCCGGCGACACTCGCGTATCCGCCGGTGTGGTTCGCCCGGCCGGCCGCGAACATCGTGATCAGGATCTCGAGGCTGTCGCGCAACCGCCCGAGCCGGTCGTGGGTCGACGGGAAGTCGTAGCCGTATGCCGCGAATTCTTCCTGTTTCCAACCAGCCCCGATGCCGACCTGCATCCGTCCGCCACTGATGACGTCCATCGTCGAGATCATCTTCGCCAAGAGCGCGGGGTTCCGGTACGCCGCACACGTCACGATCTGGCCCAGCCGGATGTGGTCGGTCGCACAGGCGATGGCGGTCAGGGCCGTATACGCCTCGAACGTGATCGTGTCCAGAGGATCCGGGGTCGTGTGGAAGTGGTCATAGAGCCAGGCCGACTCGAACCCGAGCTCCTCCGCCTTGCGGGCGATCTCCAGGCTCCGGTCCCAGGCTGCCGCGGCGTCGAAGCCCTGGTATTCGCCAGTCCAGCCCTGCGGCACGATGATCCCGACGCGCATCGCCTTCCTCCTGAGCCCCGCGATGCGGGATGTGGGAACCATTGTCGGCAGCGGGCTCGGCGGGCGGACCATCGCGCGAGAGGCGGCGCTTGCAAATCGATTGCAGTGCGCCCGCGCCACGGAGTTCGCGGAATCCGCTACCGTCGGGGTGATGGAGACGACGATGCGTGGCGTGGTGCTCCCCGGTGAGCGACGGGTTGATTGGATCGAACGCGCGGTTCCCGATCCCGGGCACGGGCAGGTGTTGCTCCGGATGCGGGCCTCGTCCATCTGCGGGAGCGACATCCGGGCGATCTATCGTGAACACCTCGGCCACGGCCCCGAGGCATATCAGGGGGTGATCGCCGGCCACGAGCCCAGTGGAGAGGTCGTCGCCGTCGGACCGGGCTGCCGGCGCCTCAAAGTCGACGACCGCGTGGCGGTGTATCACATCGCCGGCTGCGGATCGTGTGCGATGTGCCAAGCCGGGTACATGATCGGCTGCCGCGACGCGAGTCGAGCCGCCTACGGTTGGCAGCGCGACGGCGGCCACGCCGACTACCTCCTGGCCGAGGAGGTGACGTGCCTGAAGTTGCCTGACTCCCTGTCGTTCGTCGACGGGGCCTCGGCAGCATGCAGCGCTGGTACAGCCTATGAGGCGCTGCTGCGGATCGGCGTCAGCGGTCGTGACCGCCTCCTTGTCACGGGACTCGGACCGGTTGGTTTGGCGGTCGCTCTCCTGGCCCGCGGGCTCGGCGTCCAGACGATCGTCGGGACCGATGGCGCCGCCGAGCGCCGTCGACTGGCCGAAGATCTGGAGCTCGTCGACGCGGCCCTCCCGGCGGACGCGACGGTGGCTGCCGTGCAGGATCACGGCGGCGGCCCGTTCGAGGCGAGCATCGATGCCTCGGGTGCAGCCGCCGGCCGGACCCTTGCGTTGGATGCACTAGCCGACTTCGGCCGTTGCGCCTTCGTCGGCGAAGGTGGCACCGTCTCCTTCGAGCCCTCACCGACGCTGATCCACCGTCAGGTCACACTCGTCGGGTCGTGGGTGACGTCGCTGGGTCACATGGCCGAACTCCTGGACCGTCTCCATCGCTGGGGCCTGCACCCCGAGAGCATCGTGACGGACCGCTTTTCACTGGCGGATGCGGCCGATGCCTACGCCTTGGCCGACAGAGGCGTCGCTGGAAAGGTGTGCCTGGTCATGGACGGGACGGCCTGACCTCCGTACCCATTGGTGGCGAGCCGGTGACGAACCGTCGCTGGCCGTCGGCCGTCAGGACGAATGTGTCCTCGGCCTTTGCGCCCGCGATCGACGGGTTCCACGCGAACGCCATCCCCGCTTCGATCCGCGTCTGGTCGTCGGGGACGGCCACGACTTCGCGACCCTGGTAGGCGATCGTGCCACCCTGGTGGTGGTCCTGCCACTCGTCTGGGACGCCGGCCTCGGCGTACGCAGCCTGGGCGGCCGCAAAGACGTCCCCCAGCGTCGCACCGACCGTGGTGGCGTCGATCATCACGCGATGGACCCGGGCTACCGCCTCGATCCGTTGGGTGAGGTCGGCCGTCGGTTGCTCGAATTCGCGGAATCGGGTGACCGCCACGTGAAGACCCCACGCCTCGGCGACGAGCACGAGCATCACCCGTCTCCGGATCGGGGTGGCGCCCGGGAGAGGATGGCGATAGAGCGCGATCCGGTCATCCGCAGCCACGAGCACGACCGGTGAACGGACGCCAGTGAGCCGGCCGACCAGTGACGCCGCGAGCGCATCCTCGGTCTCACCGTGCTCGACCTCTGCGAGGGCGTCGACGACGGCAGCTTCGGCCACCTGTCCGAGCGCCGCCAAACGATCCTGGTCTGACGTTCCGAGGACGCTCCGGAGGGCGCGAAGATCCGCGGCGAGGTCCGCGTCATC
>JANMBS010000349.1:0-2424 GCA_031360525.1 Thermomicrobiales bacterium | reverse complement strand
GCCGCCTGGATCGGCCAGCCGAGCCATCGTGTATGGCCCGATCAGCACCTGTTTGACCATGATGTCGCTTGCAGCATCCGCCCAGCGCCAGGCGTCCACGGTGATCGGCTGCTGCCAGCGTGGAGCCCGATCGAACCGAGGTGCGTGCACCTCCGCGCAGTCGGGCAACCCGACGCGCCGGTCCGAGCTCGGCCCCCCGAGTCCCTCGACCAGGCGCGACAACCGGTCCTCATCTGCGACGTCACCGTCGGTGAGCATCGCCAGGCCGGACGTCTCCTGCTCCTGGAGGACGACCTTGATGAACTCGCGGGCGAGGTCCCGGTGTTCCTCGGCCGTGATCTCGCCGTCGGCCAGCCGGCGATCGGCGTCGGCGAGGAGGTCGGCTTCCCCGGGCCGCGGCTCACGCGGATAGTCGGCGGCCAACGTGGCGAACAATGACGACTCCCAGACATGGGCACAGGGCGGGAGTTCGTCCTCGCCCTGTGCCGAGCGCTCTGTGCCGGCGGCGCCGGCTGGTGGCTTCCGCTACGCGCTCAGGTACTTGATGATCACGTCCTGGACGCCCTTGACGGCGGCTTCGTGTGCCTGGGTCGCCGTGTATTCGCCCTTGATCATCTTGTTGACCACGTCGTCGAAGACGGGTGCGTAGTTGTACGGCGTCGACCACAGGTTGGTGACGCCCTTGGCCTGCGCCGTGTGCGCCGGGATGAGGTACTGGGCCTTGAGGACGTCGGGGTTGGCCAACACGGAGTTCCGCGTCGGCGGGTAGAGCTCGGGCTCGTGCAGGCTGATCTTCAGCGCGACGTCAGGCGTGAACAGGCGGTTGAAGTAGCTCCACGACGCCTCGGGCTGCTTGGTCCACTTGTTGACGCCCGTGCCGTCCGCTCCCTGGGCCGAGCCGGTCGTGCCGGGGTCGATGCCCGGGAACTGGCGGACCTGCAGTTTGCCGGCGGCGATCAGCTCCTTCTCGGTCGGATGGATCTCCGACTCGCTGTGCATGACCGTCGCCATGTTGCCCTTGGCGAACTCGACGTAGGCCTCGTGCTCGTTGGTGATGTTCAGGTACTTCGGATCCCAGAACCCGCTCTTGAGGCCCGCCTCGATCGTCTCGAAGGCCTTCTGCCCCTCGGGGCCGTCGAACATGACCTGCGTCCGGTCATCGCTGAACATCGGATGGCCGGTCGAGTTATAGATGTGGGTCCAGTAGAGCTGGGCGAACGTCCCGCCGGTACCCAGCCAGGGCTGGGCGCACGGGATGATCTTCTTCTCGACGAACTTGGGCGTCAGTGCGAACAGGGCCGCGTAGGTGTCCGGGGGGTTGGCACCGTCCTCGCCGATGGCCGTGAACAGCTCCGGGTTCCAGGTCCACAGCCAGGAGCTGAAATGGATCGGCAGACCGCGCAGGACCTGGTCGGTCTGGGTCGTGAAGCCGGGGAGGGCGGTCTGGATGAAGTCGCTCAGGTCACCGGTGTAGTTGCCCTCGAGGGGCAGCAACAGGCGCGTCCCGAACTTCTGCATGTAGTTGTCGTAGGTGTAGTGCAGGTCCCACGAGGCATCCTGCGTCGCGATGAAGCTCGCGTACTTGACCGGCTTCTCGTCGAACGGGATGTTGTTGAAGGTGGCGTTGCCGCCGGTCTCGGCCTTCCATGCATCCAGGCCGATCTGGAAAGCAGGGATCGAATAGCCGCCGGTGCTGTTGTTGAGCGTGACGCCGGCGTAGCTGACGGGCGCCGCCGACGGCGCCGCGCTGGCCGGTCCGCTGGCCGCCGGTGGCGCGCTACCAGCTGCGCCGCTCGTGGGAGCCGCGCTTGGCGAGGTCGTCGATGCGCCGCAGGCGGCGAGGAACGCCGCGCTCCCCGCGATGAGGCCGCCTTTCAGCACCTCGCGGCGACTGACGGCGGATGTCAGTCGGTCCGCCATGGTGTGGTTGTCCTCGGTCATGCTGTCCTCCTCGAATGCCTGATGGCCCCAATGGTGCCGACCCGGTTGTGCGTCACCCCTTCACGAACCCTCCAGTAAGGCCGGTGATGATCCGGCGGTGGAACAACAGGACAAGCAACAGGCAGGGCAGGACCGCGACGATGGCGGCCGCGGCGAGGAGATTGGGCGGCGGCTGCTGGTTGAGCGCCCCCGGGAAGTTCTGGATGCCCGTGATCAAGCGCGTGATCGGGACGGCGTTCCGGTTGCCGAGGATAACGGCGAACAGGAACTCGTTCCACGTGCCGATCAGGATGAGGATCGCGGCCGCCGCCATCCCGGGTCGGGCCGCCGGGATGGTCACCCGGAACAGCGTGCCCAGGCGGGAGCAGCCATCGATCCGGGCCGCCTTTTCGAGCGAGGCGGGGACCTCCAGGAAGAAGTTGCGTAACAGCCAGATGATCAGTGGCAGCCAGAAGGCGACGTTGACGATGACCAGCGAGGCCA
>JANMBS010000340.1:0-2645 GCA_031360525.1 Thermomicrobiales bacterium | reverse complement strand
GCCGCTTCGGGCGCGACAAGCTCGCGGAGCGGCTCGACGGCCGCAGCCTCCTGACGAACGCCATCGATGGCGTCACCCCGGCCTCCACTGAGATCCTGGTGATCGCCGCACCGGACGCGACCCTGCGGATCCCGGCTCGAGCGACCCTCATCCACGATGCGGTCGCCTTCGATGGCCCGCTCGCCGGTGTTGCAACCGGACTTCGAACCGCCCAGGAATCGATCGTCTTCGTCGTCGGTGGCGACATGCCGACCCTCGTCGGGGCCGTGGTCGAATCGATGCTGGCGTCGCTCGAAGCCCCCGGTGTCGACGCGGTCGTGCTCGAACACGACGGCAGCGCCCGTCCCCTTCCCGTCGCGTTGCGCCGCGAACCGGCGCTGGTGGCCGCGGACCGACTCCTGGCCGACGGCGAACGCCGACTTCGCGCCCTCATCGAGGCGCTGGGGGCGACCGTCATCCCAGAGCCGATCTGGCGCGCTCTTGATCCCTACGGCATGACCGTCCGCGACATCGACACGCCCGCCGACCTGGACTGACCCGGACACACGAAGGCCCCGCCTGGGCCCCGCCGCGCGCCGTGCCCCGGGGCCGACGCTCGTCAGCCCTCGAGCGCAGGCGCTTCGTGGACCGCGATGCCCTCGATGAACGTGGCGACCACCCGGGTCTCACCGATCGCGCCGGCCCCGCGGTCGAACAGGTCGCGGTCCAGGACGACGAGATCCGCCGCCTTCCCGACCTCGATCGACCCGACCTCGCGCTCGAGGTGGTTGACCCAGGCGGTGCCCGTCGTGAACCCTGCGAGGGCGTCCAGGAGTGCCAGCCGCTCATCGGGGAGGAAGGCCGGTCGCGTGCCACGGTGCTCGTCACTGACCCGCGTGACCGCCACTTCCATCTGGAGCAGCGGATCCGCCGTCGAGACCGCCCAGTCGGAACCCATCGCGAGGGTCGCGCCGGCCGCGAGCAGCGACGCGAACGGGTATTGCCACGCCGTTCGCTCCGGCCCAAGGCGCGGGATCGTGAGCTCGTCCATCTGGGCGTCGTGACATGCCCAGTAGGGCTGGGCGTTGGCGATGACGTCGAGCTCGCGGAAGCGCCCGATGTCGTCGGGGTGGATGACCTGGATATGGGCGATGTGCGGGCGGGTCCCGGTCCTGCCGTTCGCGCGGCGTGCGACCTCGACGGCATCGAGCGCCTCGCGCACGGCCCGATCGCCGATGGCGTGGAAATGCGGCTGGAACCCGAGTGCGTCGAGGCTCGTGACGTGCGATTTGAGCGCCTCGGGGTCGATCATGCTCATGCCCCGGTTGCTGGTCGGTCGGCCGGCGTCGTCGAGGTATGGCTCGAGGAGGGCGCCGGTGCCGTTCTCGAGGACGCCGTCCTGCATCAGCTTGACGCTGGTCGGCGCGTAACGGCCCATCGCCGTTCGGGCCCGCCGGTCGACGAGCTCCTCGATCTGCTCCGCTCCACGCTCCCGATCCCACCACAGCGAGCCGACGACGCGGGCCGTCAACCCGTCACGGCCGGCGAGCATCATGTACGCGATCTCCTCCCGCTCGGGGGTCACGATCGCGTCCTGCCAGGTGGTGATGCCCAGCGAATGGAGCTCCGCCTGTGCGAGACGCAGTCCCGCAACGAGTTCTTCGGACGTGTCGGCGGGGAGCAGGTGTGCGACGAGGTCCGCCGCGCCTTCCTGGAGCGCGCCCCCGGGCCGGCCATCCACGTCGCGCTCGATCCGACCGTCGGCGGGATCCAGCGTGTCGGCGGTGACCCCGGCCAGCGCGAGCGCCTTCGCGTTGACCCACGCCGTGTGGCCGTCTCGACTCTCGAGATAGACCGGCCGATCCGGGACGACACGATCGAGGTCGTCGCGGTGCGGGATGCCGCCCGGAAAATCGGCCATCGACCAGCCATCGCCCCGGATCCACGCCTCGTTCGGGTGCGCGGCCGCATAGGCGGCGATCAACGCGAGGTACTCGTCCAGCCCACGCGCACTGGACAGGTCGCAGCGCGATCGACCGACGCCGGCACTGACGGGATGGACGTGCGCGTCCCCGAAACCCGGCGTCACGGACCGGCCGCGGAGCTCGATCAGCCGCGTGCGCGGGCCGATCCATGGGCCCACGGTGGCGTCCTCCCCACCGACCGCCACGATCCGCCCGTCGCGGACCGCGACCGAGGTCGCGAACGTCCGAGCCGAGTCCATCGTGGCCACGCGGCCGCCGCGGAGGACGAGGTCGGCCGGGGTCTCGTGCGCCATGGTCGGAGGATGGCACGCAGGCTCGCCCAGGAACCGGCGCATCCCGCCGGTCGCGACGAGCCCTCGGCGGCGGTCCGCACCGCGTAGCATCGGGCGATGACCACCGTCCATCTGCTCCATGCTGGCTACGCTGGCGACCGCGTCGGCAGCAGCGTCGTCCTGGTCCGCGACGGCGACGCCCTGATCGTCGTGGATCCTGGGATGGTCGCCCGGCGCGGGCTCATCCTGGAACCGCTGGCGGCCCTTGGCGTGGCGCCCGAGGCGGTCACCCATGTCTTCCTGAGCCACCACCATCTCGACCACACGATCAACGTCGCGCTCTTCCCCAACGCCGAGGTCGTCGATTTCTGGGCGCGCTACCGCGACGACCTGTGGCTCGACCACGACG
>JANMBS010000291.1:0-3282 GCA_031360525.1 Thermomicrobiales bacterium | reverse complement strand
GAATGGGACCGCCCGCCGGGACCAAGGGGTCGACCAGTCGCCGGCCCGTCACGGGTGGACCTCCGGGACGCCGGCCTCAGGGCCCGCGAACACCAGTCGCTTGGCAAGGGGAGAGGTCAGAAGGGCGGTGATCTTCTCCTGGATCGGGTCGATGAGATCGGGGACGAGTGGTGCGTCGCTGCGGATCGCGAACGCGAGATAGGGGCGCGACATCAGGGCGAGTTCGCGCTCGACCATCGGCCAGAACGGTGCCGCCGGCCAGGCCGCGTGAGCGTCGTCGGTCGGTGCCACGGACCGCCCGGGTGGCGGATGCGTCGCGACCCGGCGCCATGGCGGCAGCGTCTGGTCGGGGTCCATCGAGGTGAGTGGGGTCATCCACAGCCGGCCATCGCCTGCGCGCATGGGGTCGTCCGGACTCGGCCGGTATGGTTCCCGCGGCGCCGGTCGCATGTCAGCGGTGGTCCCGGTCGATGCGGTCCCCGCGTGGAGAGAGGGTTCGACATCGAAGCAGAGGACGACGGGGACGGGCTCGGGCATGTCGGACAGCGGAGTCTAGCGACAGTTGCGTCGCAGAATCGGCCTGCGCAGCAGGCGGGGCCTCAGTCGCCGGACAGGAAGCGGCGGGCGACGCCGACGTAGGTCGCGATCCCGGCGGCCATCGCCGACTCGTCGAAGACGACCCGGTTCGAGTGGTTCATCGGGGCGGTGGCTGGATCCTCATCGGGCGGCCGTGCCCCGACGAAGGCCATCGCACCGGGGACCTGCTGGAGGACGTACGAGAAATCCTCGGCGCCCATGATCGGAGCTGGCAGCAAGCGCGTGGCGTCCTCCCCGACCACGTCTCGTGCCACGCCAAGGACGAGGTCCGTGAACGAATCGTCATTGACCGTGACCGGGTAGCCCGGCTCGATGTCGACCTCGACCACGGCACCATGGGCGGCCGCGACCCCTTCGCACACGCGCCGGACGTCGGCGCGGACCGCGACCCGCCGGGCTTCGGAGACGGTCCGCATGGTGCCGGCGAGGAAAGCGGTCTCCGGGATGATGTTGGTGGTCGTCCCGGCCACGACCTGGGCGATCGTGACGACGGCCGGATCAAAGGCATCGACGCGACGGGTGACCATCAACTGGAGGGCGAGCACGATCTCGGCGGCCACGGTGATCGGGTCGAGCGCAGTGTGCGGCGCCGAGGCGTGACCACCGCGTCCATGGACCGTGATCCGCAGCGTGTCGCCGGACGCCAGCATCGGCCCGGGCCGCACGTCGATCGTGCCGGTCTCGTAGAGCGTCGAGATGTGGAGGGCGAAAGCGCCGCTGGGTCGCTCGCCGCCGACCTCGTCGAGTAGCCCTTCGTCGAGCATGAAGCGGGCGCCGTGGAACCCCTCCTCACCCGGCTGGAACATCAGGCGAACGCGGCCGTTCCACGACGCGCGCTGCTCGATGAGCAGTCGGGCGGCACCGACCAGCATCGCGACGTGTGTGTCGTGACCGCATGCATGCATCCGGCCGTCGTGCTCCGAGGCGAAGTCGAGACCGGTCTCCTCGGTCAGCGGCAGCGCGTCCATGTCGGCGCGCAACAGGATCGTCGGCCCGGGTCCGGCGCCCTCGATGGTCGCGACGACCGAGCCGACGGCGATGCCCCCGATGGGCTCGAGGCCGAGACCATGGACCGCCTCGAGGACGAGCGCCTGCGTGCGTGGCACCTCGAGGCCGACCTCTGGGATCCGATGCAGACGACGCCGCAACGCGATCACCTCAGGGAGGATCTCGCGCGCGGCGTCAAGATAGGGATGGGCGATGCGGATCGGTTGCATCGCCCGAGTATGGCGACCCGGTCCGCCCCCGATGGGACGGCCGGCTCTGTCAGCGGGTCGTCGTGGACGATTCCTCGAAGGCGGGGATCGCGTTCTCGTGTCCGTTGGACCCCAGGCCGGACGGATAGGGGGCGGTCTCGGGCGTGCCTTCATCGTAGGGCGACAACTCGGTGATCGGCGCCGTATCGGCGGCATCGAAGGCGATCGGATCGTCCTGATCGATGTCGAGGTCGTCGTAGCCGCTCGAGCGCATCTCCGCGAAACGCTCGCGAAGGGCGTCCAGGGCATTGGCGATCTTGGTCCGGATCGTCTCGTTGGAGAGGATCGCGGCTGTCGCCACGCCGGCGACGATCAGGCCACCGACGGCGATCGGCCAGCGTGACCGCGAGCGGCGGCCGATATGGGCTGCGGCGGCAGCGCCGGCGACGGCCTTGCCGAGATCCACGTCGGGCATCTCGAACTTGGGCCAGTCGCGTTTCGTCACGCTGTCGGGCAGATCGACATCGGGCATTCGGTCGGACAGGGTTCGCATGATGTCGTCGCGGCTGATCTCGGGCAGATGGAGCTCCGGCAAGCGGCTCTCCTTGGTGCGGAGTTGAGGCATCTGAGGCCTCCCTTCGTGCGGGTCGTGCTTGGAGAGCAAGGATACCCGCGAACCTCCGTCCAGGCCCTCCCGGGCGCGTTACAGTATGTCTTGCCACCATTACGAACGCGGTCATCGCGACCACGCTTCACCTCCCGTACCATCCGCGCGTGCCCCCCACGTTCGAGCTCGACCGTGACACCGCGCGCCGGTTCATGACGACGCGCCACCTTCTCAGGCCGCCACGGGCGCTGCCGTCGGAGTCGGCGTCGGTCATGCGCGTCATCGATCGGCTGGGGTCGCTCCAGTTCGACCCGCTCGAGGTGACGGGGCGCAATCACGACCTCGTGCTGGCTGCCCGCATCGATGGCTATCAACGAGCCTGGACCGACGACCTCCTGTACGGATCGCGGACCCTGTACGAGACCTACAACAAGGGCCTCTCGATCGTGCCCACCCGGGAGCTGCCGTGGTACCGCATCGCCTGGGACCTCAGCCACGCCGATCACGCCGGATCCACCTTCGACGAGCACGCACCTCTGGTCGAGGAGTTGCTCGATCGGATCCGGACCGACGGTCCGCTCTCATCGACCGATGTCGCGCCGCGCGCGGCCATCGACTGGTATTGGCGGCCGACCAACCAGGTCCGGGCGATCCTGGAGGCGCTGGCCGAGGCGGGGATCCTGGGGCTCGCACGGCGCGAGGGCAACCGCCGGATCTACGACCTGACTGAACGCCTCTTCCCGGCAGATCTCCTGGCGGAGCGGTTCGCGGAGCGTGACCAGCGCCGCCGCAAGCTGTTGTCCCGCTACCGGGCACACGGCCTCCTCGGGCGCTCGGGGAGTGCCGAGATCTGGATCGGTGTGGCGAACGCTCCCCGTCATG
>JANMBS010000222.1:0-4436 GCA_031360525.1 Thermomicrobiales bacterium | reverse complement strand
ACGTAGCGAGGCGGCTGCTTGGCGGCCTCCTGCCCCTTCCGGTCGGCATCGAGCTCCTCGGGCGTGCAGTAGCAGGGATATGCCATGTCGGCGGCGCGCAGGCGATCGGCCGCTTCGGCGTAGAGGGGCAGCCGCAACATCTGGCGGTACGGGGCGAACGGCCCGCGTGCCGCCTCGCCGGCGACCTCGGGACCCTCGTCCCAGTGGAGACCCAGCCAATGCAGGCCGTCGAGGATGTCCTTCTCGTGGACGATCGAGCTGCGTGCCTGGTCCGTGTCCTCGAGCCGGAGGATGAAGGTGCCTTCGGTGTGGCGCGCGAACAGGTGATTGAAGAGCGCCGTCCGCGCGGTTCCGATGTGGAGCGGACCAGTCGGGCTCGGGGCGATCCGAGCGCGCGGTGCGCTCATCGCTGCGCCGTGGGTTCCGGCACCCGGTGGAAGAGCGACGGATCTGCCTCGCCGAGCAAGACGCGCACGAGGGCGGCCGGTCGGAGACCGAGCGTCGCGCGGCCGCGGGGCCCGTCGAGCGTCAGCGAGTCGAGCGATTCGCTGCGGGCCAGGATCGTGACCTGCGCACCGGGGGTCAGTGCGCGCGCCTCCAGGTACGAGAGCAGGCCGGCGTCCTCTTCGGCCTCCTCGGTGATCCGGTAGATGGTGGCCGGCGAGCCGGCCTCCATCTCGCTCAGGCGGATCCCGGCCGGCCGGCGGCGGGCCGTCTCGGCGTCGATCGGGTTGCCATGCGGACACGTCTCGGGGTGTCCCAGCATCTCGTCGAGACGCGCCTCGACACGCGGCGAGATCGCACCCTGGAGGCGCATCGCCTCGTCGTCCGACTCGGCCCAGCCGAGGCCGATGACCGAGGTCAGCAGCCACTCCAGCAGCGCGTGGCGGCGAAAGATGCCGTCGGCGGCGGTCCGCCCGGCCGGCGTCAGGTGGAGATCGCGGCCTTCGGCGTGGGCGACCAGCCCATCCGCCACGAGCCGGCGGAACATCTCGCTGGCGGCCTGGGTCGTGACTCCCATGTGGCGGGCGATCTGGGCCGCCGTGACCCGGCTCGAATCGTCGGGACCGACGAGGACGCGCAGGGCCAGGAGGTATTGCTGGGCGGCGGCCGACAGGTCGCGCTGATCATGGCGTCGGGGCATGAGGTCAGGATACGGGACTTGTCCGCGACCGGACCATGCGGGCTCGGCGGGCGACCGCGAGGGCCAGACCGATCAGCCAGGCGAGCAGGAGGATGAGTCCGAGCAGGGCCCGGCGGGAGTCGCCGTCGGCGGCGCCACCGGTCGCCGATAGCACGAGCGACGCGGCGACCGCCGCCGCCAGGAGCATGAGCGCGGCCATCGTCGCCACAGAGGCCGCGGCCGGGGCGACGAGCAGGACGGCGAATGCGAGGACCTGCAGGACCAGGAGCATCGGCCCGGCCACGCCGTCATCGCACGTCGCGGCAAAGCGGCCGCAGCCCGTCATCTCGCCGACCAGCCAGCTGAGACCGAGGGCGATCGGCAGCCAGCCGATGAGCGCCCGCATGAGGCGACCGCGTGACCCGCCGAATCGGTCGTCGGTCAGGGCCCGGATGATATCGGCCGCGGCGCGTCCGAGATCGGGCGGTGCCGGTTCAGCGGTCCACGGCCGGCCTGTCTCCGCCTGTCCTCCTGCAGAAGCGTCGCGCGGCGGCGCGCCGGGGAACGGGTCCACCGCCGAGCCGGGTCCGTCGGGCGTCTCGGCTTCACCGGCCGGACCCGCCGTCGAGTCCCACCACGACGTCGTCGTGTGGGTCGGGTCGGCCGTGCGGCCGGCGTCGGTCGGGTCGCCAGCGTCCCCGGCCTCCGTGGTGGCTTGCCGGTCTGGCGCGGGCGTGGCCGGATCCCCGCCCCGTCCTCGCGCCGCTCGCCGGGCGCGCGCCTGGTACTCCGGTCCGTGCTTGCGCGGATCCGCGTATTCCTTGGGGTTCAGGGTCCAATACGTGCCGCTCGTGGTGCCATACCAGCTCGCCCCGCCCCAGTCGGGCTCGAACGGCCCCGTGTCGGCCCCGTCGTACGACGTCGACCCGAGCGTTGCCTTGTTCCGCTCGCGGGTCTTCCCGCCACCGGGTCGGGTGCCCGGCGCTCCAGAGTCCGGCCGCGGCTCGTGGGTTCGCCGCCGGCCGGGCCGGCCAGACGCCCCGGCTTCTCGACCGGCCGAGCCCGGGCGACGCGCCCATCCGCTGCCGCCAGAGGCGCCCGCCGCGCCCGGTGTCTCCGCCTTGCCATCCGGGCCGGCGGCCCCGCCCTTGCCGTTGGCGCCAGCAGTACCGCCCGCGCCACCGCCGGACCCCGCAGTGCGACCCCGTCCCCCGTACGCGCGGCGTGTCGCCTCGGCTCCGGCATCCCATGGTCGCCGCGGCGCCGGTGCCGGCCGTGCCACCCCGGGCGCACCCGGCCCGGCGAGCTGCTCGTAGGCGGCCTGGATCGCGAGGAAGCGTGGCAGGGCAGCCTCGCCGGCGGCGTCCGGGTGGTTGATCTTGGCCAGCCGGCGATAGGCTCGCTTGACCTCGTCGAGCGTCGCGCCACGCTTCAACCCGAGGGTCCGGTACGGATCGGGGTCGAGTGCCATACAGCGAGTATCGCGCTCCGGGCGTTCGGCGGCCGGTGGCCCGCCGTCAGCCGATGAGCTCACCCACCGGTGCGAGGTCGAATTCTGCGATCGTCTCGGCACCGACCCGTCCGTGCGGATCGAGGATCGTCGGGCGGTGGTAGCGCGCGAGGTCGCGCAGGGCGCCACCGTCGAGGACGCCGGCCTGGCGGAGCGCCTCGACCGTGGCTGCCCACGTCCCGCGATCGTAGCCGTCGCCGTCCTCGATCTTGATCGCCATCCCGGTCGCACCCGCCTCGTTCGTGCTGCTGCGCGGTCCCGGCAGGATGGCGATCCCACGCAATGCCTCCATCCCGGCCTTGCTCACGAGACGGTCCGGTGCGGCCTTCATCAGCGAGGTGTCGAGGCGGTCATGCCGGCCGGCGACCATCTCGGGATTGGCCAGCATCGCGTCGCGGACGATCGTCAGCGACTCTGCCAGCCCGGAACGTGGGTCGCCGGCCGGGATCGCGCTCGGGTCGGCCAGCATCGCGTAGGCGCGCGCCACCTCGCGCAGCTGGAACGCGTAGGTCTCGACGCCGCAGCCATCGATGGCGGTGCGCAGCTTGGTCGGCGTCGTTCCGTACGCCTGGGCGACGGCGGCGCGGTAGGCGATCTGCGATGGGTGGCTGGACTTCCAGTATTCGGTCGGATCCCAGCCTTGCAGGCGGGAGAGCAGCAGCGAGACCGTGTGCTGCCCAGAGCACATGTGGCGGACCGGACCGGCCTTCTCCCCGTCGCGGGCCAGGCGCGCGGCGGTCAGTTCGTCGAGCGGAGCGCCCTCGGATCCGCAGGCGAGGAGCGTCTGGCTGACGCCCGACCGGCGATACAGCCCCTGGAGCGTTCGAACGTGGAGATCCTCGCCCGAGTGCGAGCTGGCCATGACCGCAAGCTCGTCGGGCTGGAGATCGAAGGTGGCGATGCCGCCGGCCTCGATGAGCGCCACGAGCCCGAACGGCTTTACCGTCGAGCGCAGGGTGACGAGCCGGTCCGGGTCGCCCAGCTGGCGGATGATCCGGCCTTCGGCGTCGGCCTCGACGATGTCACCGCGATGGACGCTCTCCTCGATGCCGGCCCGGATCTGGCGGGCGACGATCGGGGCGACCACCCGGCCGCGCCCAGCCGCGCTCTTCGACGAGCGGGCCTTGGCGGGAACGGCAGGGGCGGGCACGTCCCCGAGGATACCGCGACGATTGCTACGATGAGAACCGAGAGCCCAAACCCGTCGCCCGGAGGTCACCGAAGTGCCCCAGACCGCCCCGAACCTCCACGTCTCGCAGCACCCGGCCGTCCTCCACAAGCTCGCCATCCTGCGCGACGAAAAGACCGAGCCGAAGAAGTTTCGCGAGGTCGTGCGCGAGCTGTCGTGGCTGCTCGGGTATGAGGCGCTGGCCGACGTCGGGGTCAAGCCGCTCGAGATCCGAACCCCGCTCGAGCCGATGACCGCGCACGAGCTCGGCGAGCGGGTCGGCTTCGTGCCGATCCTGCGGGCCGGCCTCGGGATGGTCGATGCGATGCTCGAGCTGATGCCAACGGCGCAGGTCTGGCACCTGGGCCTATTCCGCGACGAGCGGACATTGCGTCCCGTCGAGTACTACAACAAGCTGCCCGACTCGGCGACCGTCGACCTGTGCCTGATCCTCGATCCGATGCTGGCCACCGGCGGCTCAGCGACGGCCGCCATAGAAGTGTTGAAGAAATGGGGAGCAGTCCAGCCGGTCCGGATCAAACTGGTCAACCTGATCGCCGCGCCAGAGGGCGTGGCGGCGGTCAGCGCGGCCCACCCCGACGTCGACATCTACTGCGCCGCGCTGGACCGCAGCC
>JANMBS010000215.1:0-1719 GCA_031360525.1 Thermomicrobiales bacterium | reverse complement strand
CGTGCGCGGTGATGTAATTCCAGGTCGGGACCACACGACCGTGCTCGCGCTTGGTGGCGTACCAGGCCGGCGAGATGTAGGCGTCGGGGCCGGCGAGGATGACCATCGCCTCGCCGATGGCGGGCGTCCTCCACTGGGCGTTGTTCCGTGCCACGTGCCCGAGAAGTGCCCCCCACGGCCCGAGATCCGCTCGCGCGTCGGGGCCGTCGTAGACCAGCGGCAGCATCGTCGCCAGCAGGCCATCGCTCGTGGCCGTGATCAGGTTGGCGGCACGGCCGCACCCCAGCAGCTCGAGGACCTCGGCGTCGTCCGGCTTGAAGTGCGCGGGAACGTACATGGACCGATTATCGCGGTCCCACCGTTCAGCCGGGAGCGAGTGCCCGCCACACGTCGAGCGCCCACTGCCAGTCGCCCGGGTCGTCGAACACGATCCTGATCGCGGCGCCGGAGCCGACGACCGCCGAGTAGCCGTCGAGGACGCCGACTTCGAGACCGGAACTGGTGTCGGTCGACAGCCGCGCCCGGCCGATGACGCCGCCCGCCCGGTGATCGATGGCCTCCGGTCCGAGGTCGCCGCCGACATGGTCCACGAACGCCTGTGCGCCCATCGCACCGCCGTCGGTCGCGGTCTGGACCGCTGCAAGCGTGATGTTCCGCCCGAGGCCGCCGCCCCACCACTCCTCGGGCGTGCGTCGCTCGGCGTACGACCCGGGGATCTCGAGCGCCCAGCCCTCGTGGCGGATGGTCACCGGGGCGCGCCGGTAGCCGATCTGTGGGGCGTCGCCGCCCTCGCGCTCGGCACGGACGAGGACCTGGCGGGACATCGGATCGTCGATGCCACGGAATTCGATGAGCTCGGCCCATGCCCGCCAGGGGTAGGCCAGCGTCGGGTCCGACGGGTAGGCCCGGGTGAGCGTGCGGTGGACCTCGTCGAGCAGGTCGCGTTCTTCCTTGATCGCCGGCGCGCGCCACCGGACGTCGAGCCACATCAGCGTGAGTGCCCGGTTCAGGAGAGCCTGGCCGTCGGTCGCATCGGCCCACCACGGCGTGATATCGGTGGCGACGCGGGTGTCGGCGACCGCCGTGTCGAGCCAGGCGTCGTCACGCGGCCCGAGGACCGTGGCGATCGCACCGTCGAATGTGAAGCGCGTGGCCCCAGGGATCCCGATCTGCAGTCCGGCGCGGCCGGCGGCCCGGCTGGCACGCGCCTTGACGAGGCTCTGGCCGAGCCAGCCGAGGTAGGCACGCTCGGTCGCGATCCGATCGGTGAACGTCGTCCCCGCGTTGTCCAGCAACGCCCCCGCATCCGGCTCGCCGCGGTCCCACGTGATCGAGAGGTCGTCGCCCATCCGCTCCACCAGCCGGCCGATGAACCGGTGATACCCCGGGCCCATGGTCTCGGTCTCGGCGGTGAGCGCCACCCGGCCCGATCCACCGGCGGAGATCACGAGGTTCGGGGCGGCGGGGTGGAGCGCGACCGACAGTTCGGCTTCGCCGCCGTCGAGCGTGCGGCGGGTCATCGATCGCACGGCGTCGCCGTATTCGGCCAGCAGCCAGGCCTCGACGCTCTCAAGCAGGCCCTCGCCCGAGGGGACGCGCAGGATCAGGCCCCGGCGCGATGCCTGGCCGACGACGCGGGCGAGGAGTGGGCTGACGATCATGGTTGCCATGGCGTCGTTCGACGATACCGTCGCGTGCCACGCCACGGACCATGCGGGT
>JANMBS010000210.1:0-4217 GCA_031360525.1 Thermomicrobiales bacterium | reverse complement strand
CCGCCGCGCGGGCCGCGGAGGGTCTTGTGTGTGGTCGTCGTGACGAGGTCAGCGTGCGGGAACGGGCTGGGGTGGACGTCGGCCGCCACGAGCCCGGCGATATGTGCCATGTCGATGAACAGCATGGCCCCGACGTCGGCGGCGATCGCGGCCATCCGCTCGAAGTCCCAGATCCGCGGATAGGCGCTGGCTCCACCGACGATGAGCTTCGGGCGGACCTCCTTCGCCTGTGCCTCCATGGCGTCGTAGTCGATGCGCTCCGTGTCCTGGCGGACGCCGTAGGCATGGACCTCGTAGAGCCGGCCGGAGAAGTTGAGGGCCATGCCGTGGGTCAGGTGGCCGCCGTGGGCGAGGTTCATGCCCATGATCGGGTCGCCGGGTTCGAGGACGCTGAAGTAGGCGCCCATGTTGGCCTGCGCGCCCGAGTGCGGCTGGACGTTGACGTGCTCGGCGCCCGGATACAGGGCGAGCGCACGGTCCTGGGCGAGGCGCTCGGCGATGTCGACGAACTCGCAGCCGCCGTAGTAGCGCTTGCCAGGCAGACCCTCCGCGTACTTGTTGGTCAGCCACGAGCCCTGTGCCTCCATCACGGCGGCCGAGACGTAGTTCTCGCTGGCGATCAGCTCGATCTTGTCGTGCTGGCGACGGCGCTCGTTGACCATCGCCTCCCACAGAACGGGGTCGAGTTCCTCGATCGACTCGAGCGCTAGGCCCACCCGTGGCGAGATCGTCATGGCGTCGCCGTCTCCTTCCTGCCGCTCCGGGTCGCCGCCCACGCCATTGGCGTGCCCGGCGGTATCTTCCCATGAACGGGACCGCCGCCGACCCGCTTCGGCAGACCCCGTGTGTGGGAGACCGGCCGATGACCCAGGGACTGCTTGACGACGCGGCATCTGGCGCCATCGATACGCCGGCGGTCGTCGTCGACCTGGACCGGATGGACGCCCGGATCTCCACGATGTCGGCGCTGATGCGCGACCGGGGCATCGCCTTGCGGCCACACGCCAAGACCCACAAGAGCATCGAGGTCGCCCGCCGCCAGATCGCGGCCGGCGCCGTCGGTCTGACGGTGGCCACGATCGGCGAGGCGGAGGTCTTCGCCGAGGCGGGCTTCCCGGACCTGTTCATCGCCTACCCCCTGGTCGCGGGCGGACCGAAGGCGGATCGGCTGCGGCGGCTGGCGGCCAGCTCGACGCTCTCGGTCGGAGCCGATTCGGTGGCCGGGCTCGATGCGCTGACCGCCGCCCTCAGGGGCGCGTCTGGCCGACTGCGCGTGGTCATCGAGATCGACAGCGGCGGAGCGCGAACGGGTGTGCGTCCCGAGGACGCGGGGGCGCTCGCCCGGCACGCCACGGACCTGGGCATCGAGGTCAGCGGGGCGTTCACCCACGAGGGCCACGGGTACAAGGGAGCGCAGGCGCGACAGGCCGCCGGGGAGGACGCGGTCAGCGCTTTGGCGACGGCGGCCGCGTCGCTCCGCGCAGAGAACATCGAACCGGCTGTGCTCAGCGCAGGGTCGACGCCGACCGCCGAACTGTCCGCCCATGGCCTCGTGACCGAGGAGCGTCCAGGGACCTACGTCTTCGGCGATCGGCTCCAGGCTGCGCTCGCGGGTGAACCGGCCGAGGCTGCGGCGCTGATGGTCGCTGCGACCGTCGTCAGCACCGGACCGGGCGGCGGGTTCGTGATCGACGCCGGGGCGAAGATCCTGGCCCAGGACGTCGCGCCGTTCATCCCCGGGCACGGGGCGATCGTCGGCTATCCGGAGGCGGTCATCCAGCGGCTCAACGACCATCACGGCGTGGTCGACCTGCCGGCCGGCGCGGCACGACCGTCGGTCGGCTCGATCGTCTGGGTCGTGCCCAATCACGTCTGTCCGGTGGTCAACCTCGTCGACCACTTCGTGGTGGCCCAGGGCGGACGGGTCGTGGACCGCTGGGCAGTCGACGCGCGAGGCCGGAACGGCTGATGCTACCCGCCGGCGAGGTCGTGCTCGACGCCTGCCGCGTCCAGGATCTCGGCGATACGCGCCGAGGCGATGGCACCTTCACGCAGGATGACCGGCCGCTCCCCACTGCAATCGACCACCGTCGAGGGCGGCCCGCCGCGCGCCGGTCCAGCGTCCAGGATGAGATCGATACCCTCGCCGAGCTGGGCGAGGATCGCGGCGGCGTCGCCGGCCTCCGGGATGCCGGACACGTTGGCCGAGGTAGTCGGCAGCGGCCCGACTCCCTGGGCAAGCATGCGCGGCGTGGCATGGTCAGGAACGCGCAGCCCGATCGTCCGGGCCCCGCCGGTGAGCACAGCCGGGAGGGCGACATCCGGTCGTTGCGGGACCACGACGGTCATGCCGCCGGGCCACAACGCGGCGGCCAGCGCCGTGGCGGCCGGGCCCATGATGCCGATGGACTCGGCTTGCTCCACGTCCTCGAGCAGCAGCACGATCCCCTTGTCGGGGGGTCGACGCTTGACCTCGAACAGGCGCTCGACGCCACCCGGCGTGTCCAGGGCGACCGCGATGCCGTAGACCGTGTCGGTCGGCAGCGCGACAACGCCCCCGCTGCGGAGGGTGGCGACCGCCGTCGCACGACCGTCGACGTCGTCGGGCATGATCCGTGCGCTCACGCTGGAACGCTCGCAGCGGGTGGGGATCCCGCCGTCCGTCTCGCGACCGCTTCCCCAGCCAAGCGCTCGGCAGCAGCCGCCGCCTCGCTCACCGGGGACAGGACCAACGCCTCGATCATCCGCGCGACGCCCTCCTCCGACACTGGCGGGGCGATGTAGCGGGCGACCGCCGCGACCTCGGCCGGAGCGGTCGGCATCGCAGCGCCGTGGCCGACCTCGGCCAGCATCTCGATGTCATTCCACTGGTCGCCGACCGCCAGCACGGCCCCCAGCGGGATCCGGAGGCGGCGGGCCAGCCAGCGGATGGCACGGCCCTTCGACACGCCCGGGGCGGTGAACTCCAGGAACCGCGGATGGCTGATGGTGACCGCGGCCGTGCCGTCGAAACGCTCCCGGGCGAGCGGTGCCAGTTCGCTCGGTCGAGGCGGCTCCCCTGCGGCAAGGATCTTGGTGATCGGATGCTTGATCGCGTCGACGAGGTCGCCGGACAGCTCAGGGTCGCCGCCGATGAACGCCCCGTATTCGTCGGCACGCGGGTCGTCGAACCTCACGATCAGGCGCTCGAGGTGGTTGAGATGCGGATCCAGCCCGCGTTCGCGCGTCCAGGCAACGATCTCGCGAGCCACCGCGGCGGGCATCGGCGTGTGGACGAGGAGGCGACCGAGCCGATCGGAGCCGGCAG
Source organism: Thermomicrobiales bacterium (assembly GCA_031360525.1). Taxonomy (GTDB): domain Bacteria; phylum Chloroflexota; class Limnocylindria; order Limnocylindrales; family CSP1-4; genus SPCO01. The sequence continues at coordinate 910 of JANMBS010000210.1, read as the reverse complement.
CGGGCATGTCGCGGACCAGCGCGCCCTGGTAGCCGACGACCGGCGAATCGAGATCGAGTTCGCGTGCGAAATGCATGGCGCTGGAGACCATCCGGCCGGTCACCAGGCTGACGATCACGCCACGTGCGTGGGCCGCCCGGACGGCCGCCCGGGTGTCCGGCCCGATCACGAGGTCGTCCCCGACGAGCGTCCCATCGATATCGAGGGCGATCAGGCGGATGGGCAGGATGGGTTCGGGCGTCTTGATGGGCACGTCCTGATGATGCCCGACGGCCGGCTCAAGCGCTTCCGGCCCGGGAATCTGGCGCGATCCGGGCGATCCGGGCGACACGCGGCAACCCGGACAGGTCGCGTTCGACCGTGCACGCCCAGCCGGGCAGCTTTGCAGCCGCGAGCGCGACGATCGCCGGTCCCTGGTCGGCGCCGATCTCGAGCAGGGCCACGCCGTCGTCGATCAGCGCGTCGGGCAGCCGATCGAGCAGCCGCCCGATGACCTCGAGCCCGTCCGCACCGCCGTCGAGCGCGAGCGGCGGTTCGAAGGAGGCCGCCACCGGCAGGCCGGCCATCGCATCGTGCCGGACGTAGGGCAGGTTCGCGAGGATCACGTCGAACCCCCACGCCCCCACGGGGAACAGGTCGGCCGCGGCGAACGAGATCCGGTCCGCGACCACGTGGCCGACAGCATTCTCCCGAGCGAGATCGAGCGCATCGGGCGAGCTATCCACGGCCAGCAGGTCCACGGCATCGAGCGCCTTGAGACGCCGGAGCGTGACAGCCAGGGCGATGGCGATCGCACCGGTCCCCGTTCCCACGTCCACGATGCGAAGCGCCGGAGAACCGGCCGGTCGAGCCGACGACGTCAGGCGTCGCATGACCTCGTCCCGCGCCAGGTCGACGAGGGCTTCCGTCT
>JANMBS010000169.1:0-2537 GCA_031360525.1 Thermomicrobiales bacterium | reverse complement strand
CCTTCGCCTCGACCGCCCTCGCGGCCGCGAGGCAAGACGACGACCGGCCGGAACCGCCCAGATAAGTCCTGGATAAGGGTCGCCTGCAACCATCTCGGTCTCGCCCTCCTCCCGCCATCTGTTGTTTCCGCCGGAGGAGGTCAACCGTCATGGTGGAGTCACGGTGGCTGCGTTGGATCGGTCCGGGCTTGGTTGCCCTCGGCGCGGTCGGGTTCATCGCATCCACGACGCTCGGAGCGGGGGTTCGCCCGTGGCTGCCGAGTGCCTGCGCCGGGCCGCCGGCCGACCTGATCGCGGCCGCGCGCGCCGACGAACCGACCGCGCTCGGGGACCTGCGCGGTACGCCGTGGTTCAGGCTGGACCGGGTCCTCGACGGAAACGGCGCTCTCAGCGGCCAGCGTCTCTTCCTCGGGCTCGATGGCCAGCGGACCGCGCGCGCCCTGGACCTCGCTCCGGAAGCGTTCGCGGCCGGTCCGTTCGGGGACGTCGTCCTCGTCGGGTCCGATGACGGCACCGCGTCGCGCGTCCGGGCGATCGATGTCAAAAGCGGCTGCGCCTGGCAGGTCGCCGACGAGCGCGATGCCATCCGTCGGGCGACGATCGACCGGGCCGGCGAGTTCATCTACGAGATGCGGGTCGACCGGGCCGGTCGCGCCGACCTCGGGATCTGGCGACGCCCGGTCGATGGCAGCGAGGCCGCACGCCAAGTCCTCGATGCGCCTCCGCCCGACGGGCGGTTCGGGCGCACGTTCTCGACCGAGTTCACATGGGAGACCAGCGGCGACCGGCTCGCCGTCCAGTCGTGCGGCCAGGTCGCGTGCCGGATCCGGGTCGTGGCGCCCGGCGGTGGTCCGACCGTGACCCTCGACGACCCGGGGCTCGGGCCCATCGTCGGTCTCGACGGCGACCTCGCGGTGACCTACGAGGCCTGTCGCGGGCTTCCCTGCCCGATCATTGCGACCGATCTGAGGACCGGTGATCGCCGAGTGCTCGCGCCGGCAGCCGGACTGGCGGTCGTCATTCCGACCGCCGACGGCCCGCGCCTCATCCACGAGGTGGGCGCCGGGACCGCGCGACGACTGCGGTCCGTGGCACTTGGTGGCGAGGGGGCGCTCGATCTCGGGCTCGTGCCCGAGGCTCTCCGCCTCCACCCAGCCGCCATCCAAGCTGACGCCGCCACAAGCCTCCCGGCCGGCTGGGTCCTGCTGGCCGATGATGGACGGCTCCCGGCCGACCCGACGACCGACCGCCCGCAGTTCCGCCACGTTCCGGACGGCTCGACCGTCCCGCTCGATGAGGCCCTGCGATGACCACCCTTAGCCGCCCCCGGCTCCTCACCGTGACGACCGCCGTCGTGATCTTCGCCTCGAGCGTCGTGGCCGGCAGCGCGGCCGCCCACGGTCCGGATCCCGCCTTGAGCAGTGGTGGATTCGGCCAGAACCAGGTCTTACGGTTCCGCTGGCGTGCCGGCTCGGAGCCCGCGGCGGTCATCAAGACCGCCATCAAGGCAGCGGCCAACGACGCCAACGACAGCCGAGCCTCGAAGGCGGCGACCTTCGCCTTTGACGCCGGCGGCCCGTCGCCGATCGGCTACGGAGCGGGCGCGACCTGCGCCGTCAACGGCCTGGCGTGCTTCACGCGCGATGTCCCGGATGGCTTCACGATGTGGTTCCGCGAACAGGGCCACGTCTTCGACTGGGGGACGCTGAAGTGGTGCGAGGCCTACACAATGCCGCCGAACGGCTGCTACGACGCCGAGAACGTGGCACTCGACGAGTTCGGCCATGTCGAGGGACTCGGCCATCACGACAACTACGACAGCGACTCGGACTACCTGGACGCGGTCGTCCAGACGTTCTCGCGGACCAAGCCCTCCGCCGGCTACAACAAGCACGTCTTCGGGCGCTGCGACGTGGCGCGGCTCCAGATCATCTACGACACGTTGACGACGTCCGCGAAGTTCTCGACCTGCCTCGACATGTCGACGGTCCTCACGATCGGGGCTTCGTCGACGCAGATCGTCGTCGGCGGCTCGACGACGCTGACGGCGACGCTCAGAGTCGTCGATTCGGATTCGTATGGCCGGCTGGGCGGCGACGCCGTCTCGGGCCGGACCGTCACCCTCCAGCGACGGGCGGTCGGCACGACGACCTGGATCGCCGTCGGGGTCATGCCGGCCGGCGCGGCCCCGGGTACCTACGTGCTCGCCCAACGGCCGGGGTCCGACACCGAGTACCGGGCCGTGTTCGCGACGCCCTCGAGCGAGGGCATCAACGGGGACAGTTCCCCAGCCGTGCGCGTCTCCGTCACCGGATGCTCGGCCGTCCTCGGTGTGACGGCTGCGATCCTGGCCCCATGCGCCTGATCAGAAAAGGAGTGGCTCCGATGCCCCGCTGGTCCGTCTTTCGATCCGCACTGTCGATCCTCCCCGTGGTGCTCCTCGCGAGCGCGTGCGCGACGGCCGGATCGTCGGGTTCGGTCCCTCTCAGCGCGCCGGCAGCACCGGCCCCGTCGACCGGGGGTGTCGCGACGGCTTC
>JANMBS010000153.1:0-4278 GCA_031360525.1 Thermomicrobiales bacterium | reverse complement strand
TCAGGTGAAGGTTGAAGTCCTCCATCGGGATGACCTGGCTGTAGCCGCCGCCGGCCGCCCCGCCCTTGATCCCGAAGACAGGTCCGAGCGACGGCTGACGGATGTTGACCGCGGCCCTCTTACCGATGACGTTGAGGCCCTGTGCGAGCCCGACGGACGTCGTCGACTTGCCCTCCCCGAGCGGCGTCGGCGTGATCGCGGTGACGACGACGTATTTGCCGCGCGGGCGTTCCGCCTCGAGCCGGGTGATCGCCTCGAGCGTCACTTTCGCCTTGGTCGGGCCGTACAGCTCGAGCTCGTCGTCGGCGATGCCGAGGTCGCGCGCGATGTCGATGATCGGCCGTGGCTTGACCGAACGGGCGATCTCCAGGTCGGACGGGAAGCTCATCGGTCTCCTCGGAGGGCCGCGGACGGTTCGGCTCGCCGGGGGAGCACCGGCGGCGTGGCGGCCCGGCGATGATCGGCCTGTCGCTCTGCGGCCCGGATCAAATGGGTCAGCAGGAGGGCATTCGTCAGGGGCCCGATCCCGCCCGGGACCGGCGTGATCGCCGAGGCGACCTCGACCGCCGACGCGAAGTCGACATCGCCCACGATATGTCCCTCGACGACGTTGATCCCGACATCGACCACGACGGCGCCAGGCTTCAGCATCTTGCCGGTGATGAGACCCGGCCAGCCGGCGGCGACCACGACGATGTCGGCGCGGCGAACGTGTGCGGCCAGGTCGCGGGTCCGCGAATGGCAGACCGTGACGGTCGCGTCCTCCTTGACCAGCAGGAACGCCGCCGGCATCCCGACGACCGGCGACCGACCGATGACGGTGGCGTCGCGGCCCGCGACCTCGATCCCCGAGCGGCGTAGGATCTCGACGGCGGCGTGGGCGGTGGCCGGCAGGAAGCCGTCGTAGCCGAGCCGGAGCAGCCCCGCATTCATCGGGTGGATGCCATCGATGTCCTTGGCCGGATCGATGGCATCGACGACCGCGCGCAGACGGATCGTCGGGGGGAGCGGCATCTGGACGATGACGCCGTCGACCGTCGGGTCGGCATTGAGGTCGCCGATGGTGGCCACCACGGACGCCTCGGTCGCTTCACCCTCGAGCTCCACGAACGCGGCGTGGATGCCCACCTTCGCGCAACCCCGCAGGATCCGTTCCAGATAGACCGTCGACGGGGCGTCGCGACCGACGATGACCACGGCCAGACCGGGGGGCCGGCCATTAGCGGCAGTGAACGAGGCGACATCCTCGGCGACCACGGTCCGGATCTCGTCGGCGATCGGTCCACCTTCGAGAAGACGAGCGCCGCCTGCCATCGATCAGGCGCGGGCCGGAGCGAGGATCGGCTCGCGCGCGAGGCCGCTGCCGACGGCCTGGCGGGTCTCCGCCGACAGACGCTCGACTTCGTGAAGCAGGGTGACGACGCGGGAGGTGATGACTTCCTCGAATTCGGGATCACCGACCGACGGCAGGTTCACCAGCACATTCGCTGCGGCACCGTTCGCGGCTGCCTCCCCCAGGAGCACGGCGACGTTCAGATCGCTCGAGGCGTTGACATTGCTCCGGCCCGCGAGTGCCTCGGCCACGGCGATGAGATCGACGCAGGCCTCCACGCACAGGAGCGGGACCTCGCTGGCGTGACGTGCGGCTGCCTTGAGCGCCTCGGCTCGGGCAGCTTTTTCGTCGCCGGTCTCGCGCGGCAGCTTCATGGCGGCGGCGTAATCGGCGTAGGCCGCGGCGTCGGCGTCAGCGAGCGCGAGGAACTGGTCCGCCAGTGTCCGGCCCCTCTCATTGGCCCAGGTCAGGAGGTCGGCATGCGTCTCGTACCGCGGGCGCCCCATCGACAGGGCCGCGACCATCTGCACAAGCGCGGCGCCGAGACCAGCCGCCACGGCCGAGGCACTCCCCCCGCCGGGGACCGGTGCTGCCGAGCCGAGTTCGGCAACGAACCCGTCCAGGGACATGTCGCGAAAACGCGTGACGGATGTTGGCTCCACCGCCCGATTGTACGGTTGCGGCTCTGGTTCCGGAGACTCGGGCCGGACATCGGGTTGGGGCGGGCGTGGTACCGGCACGCCCGCCCCGAACCTCGACGTGCGGCCGGCGACATTGGGAGGAACATCGTCGGCCTGGTCCGACGCGCAGAGACCCCAGTTCCCGCGCGTCGAGTCGGTGTTCGCGATCAGGCCGCCCGGCGGACGCCCTCGTCGAGTCCCGTCACCGTCCAACCCCGCGAGCGATGCTGGAACGTCAGGGAGAGCCGCGCCCGCGGCGTGTCGACCTCGAACAGCGTTCGCGGGCCGCTGATCACGGGATAAGCGGAGGCCTCCTCGCGGACGACCGCGAGACGGGTGATCGGAAGTCGCTCGTCGCCCCACGTGATCTCACGCGGACGACCGTTGAACCAGTCGGTCCGGACCTGGACCGTGACCGGCTCGACTCGGATGAATGCCATTCGGGATGGCTCCTTTCCGGGGGCTTGGTCGCTGGGTCGTGTCGTCCGGGGCACTCGTCCGACAGAACGTCTGTTCGATTGGTGACGACGATAGACCGAACAGGTGTTCGATGTCAACCGTCTTCAGGCGGAATCTCATCGACGTCCGTGTCACCTTGGCTGTCACGAGTCGAATCTCCCGTCGCGGCGGTTTCATCGACGTCGACAGGCACTCCCCGCGCCCGCCGATCCAGCGGGTTCCGCGGATCGCGCTCGAACGGCGCCGGGAGCCCAGTCCCGAGCAGCCGAGCCCGCGTGACCGTCCCCTCCCCGTAGCGCCGCCGCAGCGAATCCGCCGCCTCGATCGCCCTCCGCTGGCGCGGATCTCCACTCTCGAACAGCGACAGCTGCTCGCGCTCACCCAGGTTCGAGGCGGTCACCCCGAGCAGCCGGACGCGCATCCCGCGGATCTCCGGTCGCGCAAGGTCCATCGCGGTGCCGTAGATCGGGCCGGTCATGTCGGTCGGCTCCGCGAGCGTTCGCTGGCGAGTGATCGTCCGGAAGCCGCTGTCGCGGATCTTGACGGCGACGGTCCCAGCCCGAACGCCCGCGGACCGAAGACGACCGGCGACGCCGTCCGCCATCGCGAGCAGGGTCCGCTCGATGAGCTCCGGGTCGCTGGTATCGACATCGAACGTGTGCTCGTGGCCGACCGACTTGGCCGGGTCGCCGTCGTGGACCGGATCGGCATCGATCCCACGGGCCCGACTGACGAGCGACGCGCCGTGCTTCCCGAACCGCCGGATCACCAGGTCCGGGGGAAGGGCCGCAAGATCGCCGATGGTGCGCACGTTGTAGTCCTTGAGCGCGATCGCGGTCTTCTCGCCGACGCCCCACAACCGCCCGATCGGGAGCGGCGCGAGAAACGCCTCCTCCTCGCCGACCGGCACGACCACCAGCCCGTCGGGCTTGCGCAGGTCCGAGGCGATCTTGGCCACGAGCTTCGTGCTCGCGACCCCGACCGACGCGGTCAAGCCGACCTCAGCCCGCGTCTCGTCCTTGATCCGCCTGGCGATCGCCGGCCCGTCACCGAACAGCGCAGCCGACCCCGTCACGTCAAGGAACGCCTCGTCGATCGAGATCGGTTCGACGAGCGGCGTGTAGCGCCGGAGGATCGCCATCACGTCGCGGCTGGCGGCCTGGTAGCGACGGCCGTCGACCGGCAGGAAGACCGCATCGGGGCAACGCCGGTATGCCTCCCGCAACGACATCGCCGAATGGATCCCGAAGACCCGCGCCTCGTAACTGGCTGCCGAGACGACGCCGCGCGCGTCCTCGCCACCAGCTCCACCGACGACGACCGGGCGCCCGCGCAGGTCCGGCCGGTCGCGCTGTTCGACGGCGGCGAAGAATGCGTCGAGATCGACGTGGAGGATCGTTCGCGCGGACATGCTCGCTATCATCGACCGCTGTGGAACCCCCTGCCGACAAGCCCAGAGCACGCGCCGGCCGGGGCGCCCCCGTGTCGACCCCGCCACTGAGCCCGCGTGCGCTGCTCGCCACCGTCGTCGTCATCGTGGCGGCCGCCCTGATCGCCTGGCTCGTGCCTTCGACGGCGGTCGTCCTGGTCTGGCCGATCCTCTTCTTCGTCCCGGGCTGGGTCGTCATCCGCCGCGTCGTCCCGGACCTGCCACTCCCCGGCGCGGTCGGTGCCGCGTTCGTGACCAGCGATTATGTCTCGGCTCACCTCGTGAACGTCGTCGCGCGCGTCGGCGGGTTCGGTCGCGGCTCGATCATCGTCAGCGCGACGCTGCTGGCGTTCGCCTGCGTCGGCCTGATCGCCCTG
>JANMBS010000148.1:0-2955 GCA_031360525.1 Thermomicrobiales bacterium | reverse complement strand
GCCGTCATCAAGACCGAACGCCTGACCAAGGCATACGGGGAGCACCGGGGCATCATCGAGCTCGATCTCGAGGTCGCCGAGGGCGAGATCTTCGGGTTCCTCGGCCCGAACGGGGCCGGCAAGACGACCACGATGCGCGTCCTGCTCGACCTCATCCGGCCGACCGCCGGCCGTGCCGAGGTGTTCGGCATCGAGACCACCGCGGATCCGGTCGCGATCCATCGACGGGTCGGCTATTTGCCCGGCGAATTCGACCTGTACGACCGCCTGACCGGCGCGCAGACCATCGAGTACTTCGGGAACCTGCGTGGCGGGATCGACCGGGCATACGTCGCGCGCCTCATCGAGATGCTCGACCTCGACCCGAGCCGGCGCTTCCGCGAGTACAGCAAGGGCAACAAGCAGAAGGTCGGGCTCGTCGTCGCGCTCCAGCACAAGCCGGACCTGCTCATCCTCGACGAGCCGACATCGGGCCTCGACCCGCTCGTCCAGCAGACGTTCTTCGGCCTGGTCCGCGAGGCGAAGGCGGATGGCCGCAGCATCTTCCTGTCCTCCCACATCATCGATGAGGTCGATCGGACCTGCGACCGGGTGGCGATCATCCGCGAGGGCCGGCTCGTCCAGGTCGACAGCATCGAAGCGATCCGACGTCTCTCCTTCCATCATGTCGAGCTGACGTTCGACGGGTCGGTCGCGCCCGCGATCTTCGAGGGCCTGCCCGGCGTCAGCGACATCGAGGTCGATGGCCAGGTGGTCCGGATGCGTGTCAGCGGACCGATCGGTGGCGTCCTGAGGGCGGCCGCCCCGCACGGCATCGTCGATGTCGTCAGCCGCGAGCCGAATCTCGAGGACGTCTTCCTCGCCCAGTACGGGGAGCATCCGATCGCGGAGACGACCGAACGATGACCACCGACGCGCGGGTCCTGGCGCGGCCCGGTCCGATCTCGCGGCTGGCCGGCCTCGGCACGATCTATGGCAAGACCGTCCGCGACAGCCGCCGGGCGGCCATCGTCGTCGGCGGCGTGGCAGCGCTGTTCATGATCGGGACCGGGGTGCCGTACGGCTTCGCGCCCGAGTTCTCCACGCTGGCGGGTCGGCAGGCGTTCATCGCCGGCCTGACATCGCTCCCGCTCGCGCTCCGCGGCCTGCTCGGCGAGCCGATCCACCTCGAGACGATGGGCGGCTTCCTGTCCTGGCGCGTCGGCAACTTCCTGCCCGTGATGCTGGGCCTGTGGTCGGTCATCGCGCTGTCGGGGACGATCGCCGGCGAGGCGGCAAAGGGCAGCCTCGACCTGCTGGCGTCGACGCCACAGGGCCGGCGGACGATCGCCCTCGAGAAGCTGGCCGGGCACGTGACCGCGGTCGTGTTCGCGATGCTGCTCCTGGCGCTCGCGATCTGGGCGGTCGGCGAGGCATTCGGGTCGTTGCCCGGTGACGAGATCCCCCTCGCGGCGGCCTTGGGCCAGGTCGCGCTGTACGGCGTGATGATGCTGGCCGTCGGCGGGGTCTCGTTCGCGACGGCGCCGCTGGTGGGCCGGACACGTGCGCTCGCGTTCGGCCTGATCGCGTTGTTCGCCAGTTATCTGATCAACAGCTACGCGACGCTATCGCCGGTCATCGATGCACTCCGGCCGTTGTCGTTCTTCGACTGGACGGCCGGCCATCGACCGATGGCGGGCGTCTCCGATTGGCCGTCGGTCGCCCTCCTCGGCGCGGTCGACATCGGCCTGTTCGCGATCGGTGTCATCGGCTTCGTCCGGCGCGACCTCGGCGGCGTCGCGAACCTCGAGTGGCTGCGTGTCCCGTCGCTTCCGGCGGGGATCCATGGCCCGTTCACGCGCCAACTCGCCGATCGCGCCGGCGTGGCCATGGCCTGGGGCGTCGGGATCGGCATCTACGGCGTCCTCATCGTCGCCTCGGCCGACGCCTTCGGCAAGATGATCGCCTCACTGCCGCAGATCGAGGCGCTGATCAAGGCCGTCTACCCCGACCTGGACCTGACCCAGCCGTCGGCACTCCTGCAACTCACGTTCTTCAGCTTCGGCTCATTCATCCTGGGCCTGGCCGGGGCCTCGTTCCTTGCCGGCTGGGCCAGTGACGAGGGTCGCCGCCGCCTCGAAGTCGTGCTGTCCACACCGCGGTCGCGGGCCAGCTGGGCGGTCCGCAGCGCACTCGGTGTCCTGGCTGCGATCGGTCTCATGTGCGCGGCCGTCGCGCTGCTCATCGGGCTGGCGGTCGCCTCGCAGGGCGGCGATGTCGTCCGTCCGGTCGCCGGCATCGCGGTGCTCGGACTGGCAGCCGCCGGGTTCGCCGGCGTCGGCCTGGCTGTCGGCGGCGTCGTCCGCTCGTCGCTTGCCGCAGGTGTCACGGCGTTCCTGGTCATCGCCACGCTGCTCATCGACACCCTCGGCCCGGCGCTCAAGCTGCCTGACCCGATCCTCGAGCTGTCGATCTACCAGCACCTCGGCCAGCCGATGACGGGCGTCTTCGATCCGGTCGGGATCGCAGTCGCGGCGGTCATGGTCGTCGGGGGCGTGGCGATCTGCGCATTCGGGCTGACGCGGCGGGACATCGGCAGGTAACGTCCGGGGGGTGGACCCCTGGATCATCGGCCTGGTCGCGGTCTCGGCTGTCCTCCATCTCGCCTGGAACGTCAGGCTCAAAACGGCCGGCGATCCGCTCCGGGCGGCCACCATCGGGATGCTGGCGGCGTCGGTGGGGATCGTGCCGCTCGGGATCACGGTGTGGTGGGTGCAGGGCGCCTCGTTGCCGGTCGAGGGCATCGTGCTCGGCGTGGCGTCGGGCGTCGTCGAGGCGGCCTATTTCATCCTGTTGTCAGCCGCCTACCGGCGCGGCGACCTGTCGGTGGTCTACCCGGTCGCGCGCGGGACGGCACCGTTGCTGGCCGTGCTCATCGGGGTCGTCCTGCTCGGCGAGCGGCTCGGCGTGGCGGGC
>JANMBS010000106.1:0-3335 GCA_031360525.1 Thermomicrobiales bacterium | reverse complement strand
GCCAACTACGGCATCCCCGAGGCGATCCGCTTCTACCAGCACTCGCTCGAGATGTACCAGGCGCTCGAAGACGAGACCGGGGCCGAGATCCTCCATCAGACCAAGGGCATCTTCTGGGTCGCCCACACTGAGATGGCGATGCGGACCGAACGAGCCCGGGCCCTGATGAACACCGCCTGCGGTGCCAAGACGTTCATGGTCAGCCCGGTCGAGCTCAAGGAGCTGGTCCCGCAGGTCGATCTGACGGGCGGCGGCCGCTACCAGGTCCTCGGCGCCTCGCATCACGTCGAGGGCGCGACCGCCCGACATGACCGGGTCGCCTGGGCCTTCGCCGCGGGTGCGTCGCAACGCGGCGTCGACGTCTACCAGCACACGCCGGTCACCGGCCTGCTGCGCGACGGTGACCGCGTGGTCGGCGTCGAGACGCCGAACGGCCCCATCGCGGCGGGCGTCGTCCTCTCGGCGGTCGGTGGCCGGATCACGCGGATGGCCGCCCTCGCCGGCGTCCGCCTCCCGATAAGGACCCACCCGCTCCACGCGTTCGTGACCAACGACTACGCACAGGGGTTCGGGCCGATCCTGGCCAGCACGGAACTCGCCTGCTACGTGTCGCAGACCGAGCGCGGCCAGATGCTGATCGGCGCGGAGTTCGACTCGCAGCCGTCGTACTCGCGCCAGTCGTCGTTCGCGGCGCTGCGCTCGTACTCGTACAAGATCACCCGGCTGCTGCCGTTCCTGCGCGACCTGCGCATCCTGCGGACGTGGGCCGGGATCTGCGACATCTCGGCCGACTACTCCCCGATCCTGGGCGCGACCGGCGTCGACGGCTTTTTGGTCACGACGGGGTGGGGGACCTGGGGCTTCAAGGCGATCCCCGCTGGCGGGGAGGGGATGGCCGAATTGATCGCGACCGGCAAGCCCTCCGCTCTCATCGCGCCGTTCAGCCTCGATCGCTTCCGACAGGATCACGTCCTGGCCGACGCGGCCTCGGCGGGGACGCGCTGATGCTGTGGCTCGATTGCCCGCGCTGCGGGCGCCGTCCGCTCGACGAGTTCACGTTCGGCGGCGAGCGACGATCGACGCCCGACTCGATCACCGAACCCGACGACCGCGACTTCGACGAGGTCTGGGTCTTCGAGAACCCCGACGGTCTCACGACCGAGCGCTGGTTCCATTCGGCCGGTTGCCGGCGCTGGCTGACGGTCCGGCGCGACACGAGCGTCGACGTCGTGGTCGAGATCCGCTGATGGGCACGCTCGCCGATCGGCGATTCGAGATGACACTGCGCAACCGGGTGCTGTTCGGGGTCGGCGAGATCGAGCGACTCCCCGCGGTGGTCGCCGCGGCCGGCGGTTCACGGGTCTTCATCGTGACCGACCCGGGCGTCCGTGGCTCGGGGGTCGTCGATCGCGTCCTCGACGTCCTCGCCCACGGCGGCATCGAGACGACCGTTTTCGCCGAGGTCGAGCCGAACCCCGGCGCGTCGACCGTGGAACGCGGCGCGGCGGCGATCCAGGCATTCGGCCTTGATGGCACCGTCGTCGTCCCGGTCGGCGGCGGCTCGTCGATGGACACCGCCAAGGCGCTCGACCTGCGCGCGACCAACGATCGCCTCGGCGTCTGGGACCTCGAATACGACGGTCCTGACCTTGCGCCCGGCCGTCCGGTCGTCGCCGTCCCAACGACCGCCGGGACCGGCGCCGAAACCAACTCGTTCGGGGTCATCACGGACGAGGCGGCCGGGCGCAAGGGTTATGTCGGTCATCCGTCGCTTCTGCCAGTCACGACGATCCTCGATCCGGCACTGACCGTCGGCCTGCCGCCAGCCGCCACGGCAGCGACCGGCATCGACGCGATGACCCACTCGCTCGAATCGCTTCTGTCTGCCAACCCGAACCCATTCGCCGAGGCCGTGGCGCTGGGGGTCGTGCGGACCGTGGGGAGGTGGCTACGCCGGGCCGTGGCGGACGGCAAGGACCTCGAGGCGCGCTCGCAGATGCTGATGGCCTCCCACCTGGCCGGCGTCGGCCAGGCGAGCGGCACGGGTGTCGGGCTCGTGCACGCCCTGGGGCACTCGATCGGGACCCGCGGCAAGGTCGCCCACGGGACGGCGCTCGCCGCGGTGCTGCCGGAGGTCCTGCGCTTCTACCTCGGTGCGCGCGACCACGAGCTGGCCCTCGTCGGCATCGCGCTCGGTGTCGCGTCCGCCGCCGAGACCGAGGCCACCGCCGCTGGTGCGGCGATCGGCGCCATCGACAAGCTGCTGCGCGACCTCGACCAGCGTCCGACGCTCCGCCGGCTCGGCCTCGCCGATGACGCTGCCATCGCCCAGCTCACCATCGACACCCTCGACGATGCCGCCATCCGCAATTCACCGCGTCTCCCCACGGTTGCGGAGACGCGCGGCATCTTAGACGCCGTGGCGGGTTGAAGGGGGAACCCGCCGCGGGACTCCGCGGCGGGCCGATCTGGTGACTCCGAGGCACCATTGGGAAGCCGAACGACCAGTTCGTGGCATCAAGGCCCATCCCCGAGCCTGAATCGTGACTCCCAGGCACCTTCCCGAGTCGAGCACGCGTCACGCCAGCTGCGATCGAGCCTTCGCGCCGTCCATGGGGCTTCACAGGCCCCGCGAGGTTGCCAGGCACCGTCAGGCTCAGATGAGCGGCAGGACCTCGCCGATCAAGCGCTCGAGCGTCTCGGTGTCGTAGGGGGCCGGCTGCTCCGAGATGATCGTGCGGAAGCCGATCTCCGTGTACGGCCGCAAGCGGTCGGCGAGCTGCTGTGGAGTCCCGTTCCAGAACGTCGTGTCGTCCGCCACGTCGGCCAGCGGCGTCTTGTTGTGCTCCATCGCGGCCTTCCAGACGCGGACGGCCTCCGCCTCGGTGTCGCGGATCGTGACCTTGACGCCCAGCGTGAACTCGATGTCTGCGATGTCCCGCCCGACGGCGTCGCAATGGCCCTGGAGGACCTCGATCTTGTGCTTCATCACCTCGATCGGGCCCATCGCGTTCCACATGTCGGCGTAGCGGGCGACGGTCCGCAGGGTCTTCTTCTCGCCGCTGCCGCCGATCAGGATCGGCAGTCGCTTCTGGATCGGCTGCGGGTTGTGGCGCAGATCGTTGAACTGGTAGTGACCGCCCGGTTCGGAGGTGACCGACTCGCCATCGAGCACGCGCCGGATGGCGCTCACCGACTCATCCAGCCAGTCGAGGCGCTGACCGAAGCCGGTCCCGAAGTCGATCCCGTTGGCCGTGTGCTCGAGCTCCATCCACGCCCCGCCGATGCCGAGGATCGCCCGCCCGTCGCTGACGTGGTCCAGCGTCGCGGCGGTC
>JANMBS010000104.1:0-10663 GCA_031360525.1 Thermomicrobiales bacterium | reverse complement strand
GTACACGGTCGCCCTCGGCGGCCGTGCGCGGCGGGCCCGACGACCGTCCGCGGGCGGATTAGCATCGTGAGGTGCTGATCGAATCCGTGCCGAACGTGTCCGAGGGCCGCCGGCTCGATGTCGTCGACCGGATGGCCACCGCGATCGAGGCCGGCGATGGCGTCTTCCTGCTCGACCGGACGAGCGACGCGAGCCACAACCGATCGGTCTTCACGATCGCCGGCGAAGCCGAGGCGGTCACCGCCGCCCTCGAGCGGCTGGTCGAGGTCGCGGTCGGCGAGATCGACATGGACAGCCACATCGGGGAGCACCCCCGCATCGGCGCCGTGGACGTCGTCCCGTTCGTGCCGCTCGGTGGGACCACGATGGACGACTGCATCGTGCTGGCCCGGGTCTTCGGGAAGCGGATCGCCGACCGCTTCGAGATCCCGGTCTTCCTGTACGCGAAGGCCGCGACTCGGCCGGAGCGGGTGAAGCTGGCCGACGTCCGGCGCGGCCAGTACGAGGGCCTCAAGAACGAGATCGAGGAGCCGGGTCGGGCGCCCGACTTCGGCCCGTCGCGCCTCCACCGGTCGGCCGGGGCGGTCGCAGTCGGCGCGCGGCCGTTCCTCATCGCCTACAACATCAACCTCGCCTCAAGGGATCTCGAGCTGGCCAAGCGCATCGCCAGGCGCGTGCGGGAATCGGGCGGCGGGTTGTCCAAGGTCCAGGCGAACGGATTCTGGATCGAGGAACGGGGACGCGCCCAGGTCTCGATGAACATCCTCGATTTCGACGTCACCCCGCTGTGGGTCGTCTGGGAGACCGTGCGCGACGTGGCGGCCGAGGACGGGGTCGGGCTCGCCGAATCCGAACTCATCGGCCTGGCTCCGCTGGCCGCCTTCCTCGCCGTCGCCGACCGGATCGACGCCCCGCCGGACGACCCTGTCGAGCATCGCCTGGCAGCCGCTGCCGCCTTCCTGCGATTGCGCGACTTCTCCCCGATGCAGGCACTCGAACTGCGGCTCGAGTCCGCGCGCGCCGCCGGCCCACGGCGATGAGCGGCGGGCCTTTCCGGCTCATCCATGGCGGTCGGAGCGAAGAATCGACGCCCGGCCTGCTGATCGTCGGGGCGTCGGAGGTCGTGACCCTGGCGGGCGGTGTCCGGATGGGCGAGCGCCAGGGCGACGTCGGTCGGCTGTCGGCGGCGGATGTCGGCGGGCCTGACGCACCCGACGCCCCTGTCGTGGCCTGCTGGGAGGGACGCATCGCCGCCGTCGGACCGCGGGCGGCGCTCGAGATGGCGCTCGATGCCGAGGGCTACGAGCTCGGGCGGTTCGCCCGGCTTGATGCGGGTGGAGGTTCGGTCACGCCCGGGCTGGTCGACCCGCACACCCACCTCCTGTTCGCCGGGTCGCGCGAGGGCGAGTGGCAGATGCGCCAGAAAGGCGCCGGCTATCTCGAGATCCTCGAAGCGGGTGGCGGGATCCTGTCGACGGTGGCGGCCACGCGCGAAGCCTCGATCGAGACGCTGCTCGCGCACGGCCGGCGCTGGCTCGACGAGATGCTCGGCCATGGGGTCACGACCATCGAGGCGAAGTCCGGCTATGGCCTGGACCTCGAGACCGAGATCAGGCTCATCGACGCCGTCCACCAGCTCGGCCGCGAGGGCCCGATCGACATCGTCCCGACATACCTCGGCGCGCACGCCGTTCCGCCCGAGTTCCGCGCGCGGCCGGAGGGGACGGAGGCCTACGTCAAGTCTGTGATCGAGGACCAACTCCCCGGCGTTGCCGCCCACGGCCGGGCGCGCTTCTGCGATGTCTTCTGCGAGAACGGGGTGTTCAGTGCCGACCAGTCGCGACGGATCCTGCTGGCCGCCGCCGGATATGGCATGGCGTTGCGGCTGCACGCCGATGAGCTCGCCGCGTCCGGTGGCGCGGAGCTCGCGGCCGAGCTTGGTGCCGCGTCGGCGGACCACCTCGCCACGCCATCGGAGGCGGGCATCGACGCCCTCGCGGCTGTCGCCGGCGAGGGTCGGCCGGTCGTCGCGACGGTCCTGCCGGCCACGACCTGGTTCCTGATGAAGGACCATGGAGCCCCCGCCCGGACGTTCATCGAGCGGGGAGTGCCGGTCGCACTGGGCACGGACTTCAACCCGGGCACCTCGCCGACGGCGAGCCTGCCACTGGCCATGACCGTGGCCTGTCTCGAGCTCGGGTTGACGCCCGACGAAGCTCTCAGCGCCGTGACCATCAACGCGGCCCGGGCGATCGGCCTCGAGGAGGAGATCGGTTCGCTCGAACCGGGCAAGAGCGCGGACCTCGTGATCTGGCGCGTCCCGAGTTCCGACCAGATCCCGTACTGGCCCGCCGCCGACCTCGCACGGACGGTCGTCAAGCGCGGGCGCGTCGTCCTCGAGCGGGGCTGACCGCCGCCGTCGGCAGGACCTAGGCTTGCTTGCCGCGCGATTCGAGGAGGACCGTCGTCGTTTCGAGCGGGAGGCTTGACGACGTGACCGACAGTTTCGGCTGGGTGATGGCCTCCGTGCCCATCTCGTGGAAGAAGCGCTTCAGGGCCTCGGCGCAATCGGCGTCATCGTCGCAGATCGGCATGGGCACCACGATCTTGGGGTCGAGCTGCGCGACGAGCTCGGCGGCCCTGCCCGGAGTCAGCGAGCCGCCCAGCGGCACGCAGGCGATGTCCACCGAGCCGATGTCACCGAGCTTCTCCTCGGACAGGAGGTGGCCGATGTCCCCGAGGTGGATGGTGTGGACGCCATCGACCTCGACGACGAAGGCGACCTGCTTCCCGCCCTCGCTGCCACGAGCGTCGTCGCGATAGGTCCGAACGCCGGTGACAAGGACTTCCTTGACCTCGTACTCGCCCGGACCGTCGAGCACGAACGCCTGGTCCAGGCTCGACGGCAGGAGCGTGCGCCCATCGCGCGAGTGCTTGCCCTTCGCCCGCGGGAGCGGACGATCGTCGGGATGGCTGAAGGTGACGATGTCGCCGGTGATGCCGCGTCCGGTCGGCCCGACGACCGATTGGAATGGATCGCTGACGACGACAGCATCCTTGCCGCGCAACCGCACGCATGTGCGCCCATACCACGTGAGTTCCATCGCATCGATTCTGACACAGCGCGCTGCATCGCCGCTCCACACGCGGACCCCGTCCAACGCACGCATCGGTCATACCGGGCGGTGCCGGTTGGACGGCCACGGCACAAAGAGAGACCGGGGGTGCCTGCCCAATCGGCACCCCCGGTCGAGGGAGGGAGGGATAGAACCGTTGCGGGTTCGTCCGTGACTTACGCTAAGGGCGCGGGATTGCGGGTCGAGACGGCAACCGATTAAGAAAGCGATATCGGATCTCGCCAAATCGGAGAATCGCGATCTCCGTGCGACAATCCGGCCCATGTCCCATCGCTCCCACCCTCGCCGTGGCCGCCTGTCGAGCGTTGCTTCGCTGGCCCTGATCGCGCTCCTGATGGTCTCGGCCTGTGGCCCATCGACCCCGCCGACGAGCCCGTCCGCGTCGCAGCCCCCGAGTCCGATTCCGAGTCCGGGCCCGAGCGCGTCCGCGGCCGCCCCGTCCGCCTCGTCCAGCGCGCCTGCAGCGAGCGGCAACACCGCCGGCGCTGCCATCTACGACAAGGTCGAGCAGCAGGTCGCCGCGATCCGCGGGCTCACGCCGAAACGGCCGGTCGAGCGCCAGGTCATCACCGAAGCCGAACTCCGGGTCCTGATCACGCAGCAGTTCGACGAGGACACGCCGCCCGCCTATCTCGCGGCCAACGAGCGGTTGTACAAGGCACTCGGACTCATCCCGGAAACGGCGAGCCTGCGCGACCTGTCGCTCGATCTCCTGAGCGGCGGGGTCGCCGGCTTCTACCGCAACGATCAGGGCAAGCTCTATGTCGTCTCAAAGAGCGGTGGACCCGGTCCGAATGAGCGCTTCTACTTCGCGCACGAGTACGACCACGCCCTCCAGGACCAGAACTACACGATCTTCAAGGACCAGGATGGCATTCTCGACCAAAGCGATCGGTTGCTCGCCCGGGCGTCCGTCTACGAAGGCGATGCGACGCTGCTGATGACCCAATGGGCTTCGGGCAACCTGACCCAGGAGGAGCTGCTCGTGGTCATCGCCGGCGGCAGCGACCCGGCGGTCCAGGCGGTCATGGACCGGATACCGGCGATCCTGCGCGACACGCTGACATTCCCGTACACGACCGGCTTCGGCTTCGTGGCGGCTGCCCAGACTGCGGGCGGCTGGCCCGCGGTCGACGCCTTCTTCGCCAAGATGCCGGCCTCGACCGAGCAGATCCTCCACCCGGACAAGTACGCCGCAGGCGAGGCGCCTGTCGCGGTGACCCTGCCGGCGGACCTGGCGTCACGTCTCGGAAGCGGCTGGTCGGTCCCGCTCCAGGACACGCTCGGTGAGTTCCAGCTGGGGATCTGGCTGCGCGAGAACGGGATCGCCGCCGCGGATGCCACGACCGCCGCGGCCGGCTGGGGCGGCGATCGCCTGGCCGTGATGGAGGGCCCAGACGGCGCCTGGGGCGTCGTGATCGACACCGCGTGGGACAGCGCGAAGGACGCCACCGAGTTCGCAGATGCCGCCCAGAAAGCCGTCGAAGCCGCGCCCCAGAAGGGCCACATCTCCGCCCCGACCGCGAAGCGGGTCACGATCCTGGTCGCCTCCGACGACGCGACGCTCCAGGCGCTCGATGTCATCTTCGGCGCGACCGGGGTCTGACGAAGACCAGCGAGACCGCCGAGTCGTCTGGCTACATTGATTCGGGGGCGGAGATCCCGAGAAGCGTCAAGGCGTTGGCCAGCGTGATCCGCGCGGCGTCGGCCAGTGCCAGCCGTGCGGCTGAGCGCCCCGGCTCGTCCTCGTCGACCACCCGGGCGTCGCGGTAGAAGCCGTGGAAGGTCGTCGCCAGTTCGGTCGCATAGGCGGTGATGCCCTGCGTCTCCTCGGCCTTGACGGCGTCCTCGACGACCTCGGGGAATCGGGCGATCGCACGAGCCAGCGCCGCCTCGGGCGCGCCCGCGAGGGAGCCTGCGACGTGGGTCGCCGGCGCCAGCCCGGTCCCGGCCGCCTTGCGCAGGATCGACGCGATCCGGGCGTGGGCGTACTGGACGTAGTAGACGGGGTTCTCGTTCGACTGCTTCTTGGCCAGTTCGATGTCGAAGTCGATCCCGGTCGTCGCGGCGCGTGAGGCGAAGAACCAGCGGGCGGCGTCGACGCCGACCTCGGCGAGGAGCTCGTCGAGGGTGATGAACTCGCCGGCCCGCTTGCTCATCGAGACTTCCTGGCCGTCGCGCACGAAGCGGACCCACGAATAGAGAAGGACCTGGACACCTCGCGGTCGTAGCCCATCGCCTCGGCGGCGTTGCGGACGCGGGCGACCGTGCCGTGATGGTCCGCGCCCCAGACATAGATGAGATGGTCGAAGTCGCGGCTGAACTTCTCGGTCACGTAGCCGATGTCCGCCGCGAAGTATGTGGGTTCGCCGTTCGAGCGGAAGATGACCCTGTCCTTGTCGTCGCCGAACTGGGTCGAGCGGAACCAGACCGCTCCGTCCTGCTCGTAGACATGGCCGCGTTCACGCAGGCGTTCGACCGCCCGGGCGACCCAGCCGTCCTCGTGCAACCGCGCCTCGCTCGTCCAGACATCGAACTGGACGCCGAGCCCGGCCAGGCTGGCTTCGATGCCCTCACGGATGCGCCCGGCCGCCCAGCGCCCGAGCTGGCCGTCGGAGTCGGCGCCCGTGGCGGTCGCGGCCTCCCACACCTCGGCCGGCATCTCAGCGGCGAGGTCCACGACGTAGTCGGCCTTGTAGCCGTCATCGGGGACGGGTTCACCGCGCTTGATCGCGGCCAGCGACGCGCCCAGGTTCAGGATCTGGCCGCCCGAGTCGTTGAAGTAGTACTCGCGGGTGACCCGCTGACCGCCCGCCTCGAGGACCCGACTGAGCATGTCGCCGATGAATGCCCCACGCGCGTTCCCGACATGCAGCGGTCCGGTCGGATTGGCGGACACGAACTCGACGTTGACCGAGCGGGACGGCCCGCCGGCGACCACCCCCCAGGCGGGCGGGTCGGCCAGGATCGCGGCGATGGTCGACTCGAGGGCGCCGACCCGAAGCCTGAGGTTGAGGAACCCGGGCGGTGCTACCTCGGCCGCCGCGACCGGGGTGCTACCCGGATCGCGCTCCGCCTCAGCGACGATCTCCGCGGCAAGCGCGGAACCGATGGCGAGCGGCGCCATCCGATACGGCCTGGCGAGCTTCATCGCGAGGTTGCTGGCGAAGTCCCCGTGGACGGGGTCGGCGGGACGTTCGACATCGATCGTCGGGCGCGCCGTGTCGTCCGGCCAGACCGGGAGCGCACCGGCGGCAACGGCCCGATCCAAGGCGCGCTCGACCGCCGCTCGCACATCCGCACGGAGGGTCGTTGGAGCGGCCGTCTGGGTCATGGGATCCGGGTCGGTCACGGGCTGGCCTCGAGGGGTGGATCGTCAAATGGTAGCGGTGCAGCAGTCGACCGACGAAGTCCCAACCAACCGGTGCCGAGATGCACCGGTCGACGGTTGGCTCTGCTGTGGTCTAGTGCGTTTCGGTGTGGTCAAGTGGGGTTACCAGCTTCGGTATAAGTACTAGACACGCGCAGTACCAGAACGCATATTCGCAAAGACACCGACAACGGTGGGTCGAGAGCGACGTCGACCGATCGTGAAACAAAACAGAAGATATCGGGGAGTACTGGATTGATGAAACGACGCGGGTTGGCTGCGCTCCTGGGGGCCCTCGCGCTGACGTTGAGCGCCATGACGGCCGTGCTGGCCACCGCGCCCACGGGCCACAAGGTCACGCTGTGTCACGCGACCTCCAGCGAGAAGAACCCGTACGTCCAGATCAGGGTTGACATCTCCTCGGCGGGATACGGCGACAAG
The DNA here is from genome assembly GCA_031360525.1 of Thermomicrobiales bacterium. Lineage (GTDB taxonomy): Bacteria > Chloroflexota > Limnocylindria > Limnocylindrales > CSP1-4 > SPCO01. The sequence goes on along the minus strand of JANMBS010000104.1, from coordinate 3,715 downwards.
AAGGGCGGCCACGACAGTCACGGCCGGGACGGCGTCTGGTACCCCGGCGCCAAGGCCGACGGTTTCGACTGGGGCGACATCATCCCGGCATACGACTACACGCCGCCCGGCGGACAGCCGTTCCACTACCCCGGTCTGAACCTGACCGACGAAGGCAGGGCCATCCTGGAGAACGGCTGCAAGATCCCCCAGGAGCAGGCCCACGATCCGGCGATCGACATCGTGAAGACGGCGTCGCCGACGACCCTGCCCGCGGGCGGGGGCTCGGTCACCTACACGTACAAGGTCAGGGCTACTGGCAACGTGCCCCTGACTGACATTTCCGTCACCGACGACAAGTGCTCGCCCATCTCCTATCAGAGCGGCGACACGAACAGGGACGACATCCTCGATCTCGGGGAGACGTGGACGTACACATGCACGAAGACCATCACTAAGACGACGACCAACATCGGTGTCGCGACCGGCTACGACCACGGGACCAAGGTCACCGACCACGACCGCGCGACCGTGACGGTCGCCCAGCCGGTGGATGCCCCGGCCATCCACATCGAGAAGACGGTCCTTCCACTGACCCTTCCGGCCGGCGGCGGCGACGTGACCTACACATACGTCGTCAGGAACACCGGCAACGTCGCGCTGACCAACGTCAAGGTCAGGGACGATAACGGCACTCCGGGAAACACCGCAGACGACTTCGACGTCGATTGCCCCAAGACGACTCTTGCGGTCAACGCGGCGATGACCTGCACTGCGGACGTCGAGGGAACGACCGCGACGACCACGAACATCGCCACCGCGTCGGGCAAGGCCCATGAGACCACCGTCACCGACACCGACGACGCGACCGTCACCGTCGGCTTCGGGGGCGGGGTCCAGGGCGAGACCGACGTCCCGACCGCACCGCAGACGGACACCATCGGCAGCACCGGCGACGCTGGCAGCTCGCTGCCGATCCTGCTCATCGTCCTCGGGATCGTCAGCCTCGGGGCCGTGTTCCTGACCCCGGCCCGCGGACGCCGCTGAGAGGGCGCCATCCACCGGCTGATGCCGGCATTTCTACCGTGATCGATGAGGCTCGGCTCCCGACGGGACCGGGCCTCATTTCGGGACCGTACCTTTATCCGGGCGCACGTCGGCGACCCCCGACGGCTCAAGGGGGTCACATGAAGTTCACACCTAGGCAGCGCGCGGGCTCGCGGGGCCAATCTGTGGTCGAGTTCGCGCTCCTCCTTCCTGTGATGCTGCTGATCCTGTTGGTCGCCATCGACTTCGGGAGATTGTTCTTCTCCTACGTCCAGGTGACCAACGCGTCCCGAGAAGCAGCTGCCTATGCCGCTGCCGACCCAACGGTCAGCCAGGCGAGCATCGCCGCACGCGCCGGCCAGGAAGCCAACACACAGGGACAGCGTGGCGAGGGTGCGCTGGCAGTCGACGCGCCGATCTGCCAGACCGCTGCAGCGCCGCCGGTGACCGTGAGTTGTGCGACCGCTGCGTCGAACAACACAGGAACCGGAAACCAAGTGACGATCGGAGTGAGACGGCGATTCACCTTCTTCATGCCGGTCATCGGCGCCATGTTCGGGAACCTGACGATCAGCTCCACATCAACGTCCCCGGTCTACAACGCACCGACACCAACGCCCGCCCCTACAGCGACGCCGATCGTCGATCCGTGTGAGCTCGTGTCCGACTTCACCTTCGACCAGAAGAACAGGAACCAGGGAGTGGATTTCACCGACCAGTCGACGCCGGCGGGTGCATCGGGTTGCAAGGTCACCGGCTGGCAGTGGGATTTCGGGCAGCCAACGAGTCCCGACAACACCAGCACGCTGCCGAGCCCGACACACGACTACGACGCCCAAGGCGCCTCGTTCACGGTCACCCTGACGGTCACCCGGTCATCTGGGGGGAGCGCGACCTTCTCGCAACCTGTCCTAACTCTCGCCAGATGAGAAGCGGGAGCGAGTCTGGGGCTCCAAGGCTGCTCTCCGGCGCCCGGGGCCGTCTGCATGGCCAGGCACTGGTCGAGACCGCTTTGATCTTGCCCGTGTTCTTGTTGATTCTCTTCGGCATGATCGACGGCGGCCGTTTCGTGTACACCGACAGCGTGATGTCGCAGGCGGCTCGAGAAGGGGCGCGTCTCGCGGCTGTGGAGGCACACTGGCTTGGGAAGACAACCGCCGACGATCCGAGCTGTGTGGCGTCCCCTGCAGCGATCGATCCGGCGGTGAATCCCGGTGCTCACGTCTGTCCCGCGACGCCAGCCAGCCTTCTCACCGACGTTGCGACGGCCGTCAACCGAATGACCGCGGGTGTTGGGGCGATCTCCCAGGTCCACATCCGTTGCTCCGCAGCCGGGAGCCCGCCGATCGGCGAATGGGTTTCCCCGTCCCCATTTGCATGCCCGAAGACAGAGCTCGGAGACATCGTCTCCGTGCGCGTCATCTTCGTCTACCGACCGCTGACGCCAGTGGCGGGCCAGATCATCGGTTCCGTCAGCCGGTCAGCCTACGCCTCCATGGCCATCGATTAGACGGGGTCGAATGACATGCAGCATCGAGACCGTCGGGAACGGGGGCAAATGATCGTTCTGTTCGGCCTGTGTCTGGTCGTCCTGATCCTGATGATGGGACTGGTGGTTGACAGCGGCTTTGCCTTCGCTCAGCGGCGTGGTGCGCAAAACGCGGCCGACTTCGCCGCGACCGCAGGTACGAGGGTCGTGGCCCAGGCTCGGGTGGGCGACGCCGTGAACGGTACCGACGCCAACGTCAAGGGGGCTATCCAAGCGGTGCTCGCTTCCAATCGCGCCGAGCCCGTCACATTCGATGCCGTCTCGGGTCCCCGGTACGTCGATCGCTCCGGGACTCGCCTCACCTTCGTCGGCGATCCGGTTCTTGCCGGCAAGGTTCCTGCGACAGCTCAGGGCGTCATCGTTTCCGCCAAGGCAACCTGGCGCCCCTTCTTCCTCGGGATCATCGGAGTCAACAGCTGGTCCGCGACTGCCGATGCTGTTGCGATCTCACCAGCGACCGATGGCGGCGGTGGCGTGGTGCCGTTCGGGGTGAGCGTATCAACCGTGACAGGCGGGGCTGCGTGGCCCGTGTGTCCCGCGGCACATACCGCCGAGTCGTGCGGAACGCTGCACCTGACGCCGGGGAGCACCAACATCCCAGGCGGGTTCGGCTGGCTGAAGTTCGGCTGCAACATCAAGGATGCTGACGGCAAGTTCTATGGTCTGGGGCAGGTCCCGCCCGCGTCGAACGGTGGATGCTCAAATAGCAAGCCATTCCTGGACTCAGAATGGGGAACGCCGCCCGATCCACCGAATACCTTTGGCTGTTGCACCAGTGTCAGCGCGCCCCCCGCGGGCGGGTACGGGAACGACATCGGAAGCCTCCCAGGCAATCAGGCCTCGGTCAACGATGGCACCCCCGGCGTCGATTACGTGGGGACGAATGATCTCTGGGTGTGGGTGCCGATCTGGGATTTCGCGAACGGCAACGGTCAGAATGGCTACTACCACATCGTCGGTTACTCGGCGTTCGAGATCGTGCATATCAAAGGGGGCAAGGACATCGAGGGCGTCCTCCGCCTGGGCGTCGATCCGGCCAACGGCAATCCGTACGACTTCCCCGATCCCGATCTTCTGATCAAGTACTCGGGAGCGGTCCAGCTCGTGCGTTGAGCCTGGCTGGGAGCTGGATCGGGAAAC